>NZ_JBPQTX010000078.1:0-25016 GCF_051386555.1 Streptomyces sp. URMC 126 | reverse complement strand
CCAAACGCTGGAACTGACGTGGCCGAAGCCCGGTGAACACCTCGATGAGCTCACGGCATTGAGCGGTGACAACCTGCACGACCAGCTCAACGCCGCACTCGATCAAGAGTTACGAGACAGGCTTTATAGACCAGCACTGCGGCGAGGACCGCTGCCGAGCGGTTAGACGATCATGAGCTTTTCGAACCTCGTGGCCAGACCCCGCCACTGCTTGAGCAGGGCGGAGGACCGCTCGACCACGTTGCGGTTCTAGTAGGCCACCGGATCGGCGACCGGTACTGGAGGGCGGCAGAGGCCGGCTGCGGTCCCCCTGCCGCCCGGCCCGCCGGCCGTGGCGAGGCATCAGCGTCAGATCCCAGAGGTGCTGCGTACCCGGGCCGGGAGCCCGGCCGGGCTCAGTCGATCGTCTTGATCACCCGGGCGGGCACTCCCGCGACCACGCTGCCGGCGGGAACATCACGAGTGACCACCGCACCGGCGGCGACCACCGCACCGGCACCGATGGTCACCCCCTGCGTGATCACGGCAGCCGTCCCGATCCAGACGTCGTCCTCGATGACGATCGGTGCGAAGGAGAGGAACTCGCGGCGCTCGGCCAGAGGCAGTGGATGGCCTCCGGTGATGAGGCTGACCTTCGGGGCGATCATGACGCCGTTCCCGATACGGATGCCTCCCTTGTCCATGAAGGTGCACCCCTGGTTGACGAAGACGTTCTCCCCGAACGTCGTGTTCAGCCCGTACTCGGTAAAGAACGGAGGGTAGATCGTCACCGAATCCGGCAACGGGCCACCGAACACAACGGAAAGCAGTTCCGCGCGACCTTCGCTGTCGTCGAACGGAAGCACGTTCAGTCGAGACGTCGCATCGGTCACCTCCACGATCCGCTCCACATGACGCGCGAACTCAGGTGTCCGGACATACATGACCTGCTCTGTGCGGGTAGACATGCGCTGATCCCACCACTGCGCGGAACACGCGATCAAACAACTCTGCACCACACCAGACACAACCAACAGTTGTGGAAACAAGGTGGAAGCGTGATGGCCGAAGCCGTTGCCGAGCCATCGTGCGCGCGCATCAGCGCGCGGCCGGGGCCCGCCAAAAGGGGCCCCGGCCGGCTAACCAGTCGATCATGCCCTCGGGCGGTCCCGCGGCGGGCTGACGACCAAGAGTCCTCACTCCTAGACAGGCCGGCGACCTGCTGGGGGTCCTCGCGCGGGCCGCCGACCACGAGACGACGCCCAGTATGTTCGGCCCTGGGCGTTCTCGGTGCTTCCTTGGCGATTCCGATCACCAGGCGATCAGGCGCGATGGTCTGGGGAGCCGGAAACCATGTCCTCAGAGGGCCTGGTTCCACCGCGCCTGTCTGTCCAGCCTGGTATCAACCGCGCGATCGCGGCGCGGCCGATGACGTTTGCGGGGCGCGGACTTACCGGTTGGAGAGTCCGGACGCTACGGACGTCGCTGGACGGCAAGAGCCTGCGGATCCGGTGTCAGCAGGCGTCCACGTACCAGACCGGAGCCCAGCTTCCGTGCGCGTCGGACGAGGGCGCACCGGGTGTGGTGTAGATGAGCTTCTTGTTCTTGTCGTACATCTTGGCCCTGGTGCCCGGGGTCTGGTTGTTGTACCAGGAGCCCCCCTTGCCCATGCCGTCGGGGATCTCCTGCATGTAACAGTCCTTGTACTTGAAGCCCAGGTTCTCGAAATTGCTGGACTTGTAACCGCAGAAGTACCCCTTGGGGCAGTCGCTGGGGGCTGCCTGCTGCTCCTGGGCGATGGCGGACGGGGCTGCCAGCACGGACAGCGCCGCCGCGGCGGCGGCCACCGCGATACCGGCCTTGTGCAGCACGCGCATCGGATGTTCCCTTCCGGTCGGAGCGGTTCCGGACATGACATGATGGTTTCCTCAGCGGTGCAACCGAAAGCGCGATAATGCGCCAAGCTTCACCTGGCCCCCACTGGCATCCTTCGTATCGGCGTCTTAGGCCGTTTCTTTTGACCAACGTGTTGACCAGAGCCGACACAGGACGCTTCGTACTCCTCGGCTCAGGGAGGAACGCCAGTGCCGGCGTCGCCATCACTGAGGCCGAGGGCCTGTCCGGTACGTCGTTACGGGCGCGGGGTGCGCGGCTCGACCCGGTAGTCGAAGGCGACACCGCTGACGCTGGACGTAGTCACCCCGCCGTCGACGGTGAGGACGGCCCCGTTGACGTAGGACGCGGCGGGTGACAGCAGCCAGTCGATGGCCCCGGCGACCTCCTCCGGTTCACCCGGCCGCATGGCGGGAGACAGCCGGGTCGCCTCCGCGTACGCCGCCTCGGCGCCGCCTTCCAGCCCCGCCTCCGCCGCGAACCGCGCCATCCGCCGGTCGGCCATCTCCGTACGCACCCACCCCGGGCACACCGCGTTCGCCCGCAGCCCCTGCGGCCCGTAGTCGATGGCGAGGGAGCGGCAGAGGTGGAGCAGACCCGCCTTGGACGTCGCGTAGCCGGCGTTGCCGACGCTGTTGCGGAGCGCGGCGACCGAGGCGACCGCGACCACCGCCCCACGGGACTCCAGCAGATGCGGCAGCGCGGCACGCAGCAGCAGGAACGGGCCGGTGAGGTTGATCCGTATCAGCTCTTCCCAGTCCTCGACCGAGATGTCGCCGACCGCGCCGGGCCGCCCGATCCCGGCGTTGAGCACCACGCCGTCGAGTCTCCCGTAGGCCGCCACGGTCTTCTCGACGAGCTCGCGCACGGCCTCGGGGTCGGCGGTGTCGGAAGGGTGTGCCAGCGCTCCGGTCTCCTCGGCCACCCGGTGCAGTGGCTCGGGCCGCCGCCCGGAGATCACGACCTGGTGTCCGGCGGTGCGCAGCAGTCGGGCGGTGGCGGCCCCGATTCCCGTTCCCCCGCCTGTCACCAGGACAACACGCTGTTCGGACATGGTCGTTCGCCTCCGAAGATGGTCGGCTTCCGGTCCCCCGCGCTGTGATCATACGAAGCACCGGCATCGCCGGGCCGGGCGGGTGCCGCTGCCGTCGGCACGCGGCTGACTGCGCGGCGAGGAACGACCGCGGCGAAGGGCAGCGGCGTACGCAGCGGCGAGTGATCGGTGGAACGGTACGACGGCGGAGGCGTGCGGCAGGAGCACGCCGCATCGAGACGGTCCTGCTCTCGAACCCCGCACCCGGC
Organism: Streptomyces sp. URMC 126; assembly: GCF_051386555.1. Classification (NCBI taxonomy): domain Bacteria; kingdom Bacillati; phylum Actinomycetota; class Actinomycetes; order Kitasatosporales; family Streptomycetaceae; genus Streptomyces; species Streptomyces sp. URMC 126. The sequence continues at coordinate 21,842 of NZ_JBPQTX010000078.1, read as the reverse complement.
AGTGGTGGGTGGCAGGCCGACCGCGCCGGTGAGGTTTGGACGTCATCTCATTTGGGGTGTCCGGCAGCGTGTGCAGCCTGTCGGGGTGGGGATCGTTGAGCGGCTGGTTCCGGATGAGCTGTGGGAGTTGTTCCAGCGTGTGGTGCCGGAGGCGCCGTCACGGCCGCGGGGTGGCGGGCGACGCCGGCACGGTGACCGGGAGGTGCCGGTCGCGACCGTGTTCGTGGCCACGTCGGGCTGCACGTGGCAGCAACTTCCGGCAGCGTCGTTCGGACCGTCGGGAGCCACGGCCCATCGGCGGTTTTCCGAGTGGACCAAGGCGAGGGTGTGGGCCAGGCTTCATCGCCTGGTCCTCGACGAGCTCGGCTCCCGCGGCGGGCTGGACTGGTCCCGCTGTGCGGTCGACTCGGTGAACATGCGAGCGGTGAAAAGGGGGACCTGACAGGTCCGAACCCTGCGGACCGGGGCAAGTACGGCTCGAAGATCCACTTGATCACCGAGCGGACCGGCCTGCTCACGCCGGGGCCCCCGGCGACGCAGACCGGGCAAGCTCCACGGCGACAAGGCCTACGACTCCTCCCGCCTGCGACGCTGGTTACGCGGGCGCGGCATCACCCACCGCATCGCCCGCAAGGGCATCGAAACCTCACAACGACTGGGCCGGCACCGCTGGACCATCGAACGCACGATGTCCTGGCTCGCCGGCTGCCGCCGCCTGCATCGTCGCTACGAGCGTAAAGCCGCCCACTTCCTCACCTTTGCCGGCATCGCCTGCACCCTCATCTGCTACCGCAGACTCACCAAACGAGATGACGTCTTACAGCCGAGCCGCTCCGGGGCCGGTGAGGAGCTCCGGGACAACGTCGCTCGCTCTCAACTCCTCTACGAACTGATCCAGTTCCTCACGTCCCCGTCGGACCGGCGGCCGCGGACACCTCCGCAGACGGCTGGAGCCCACCCGAGCCGGTCTTGTCGAGCCGGTCTTGTCATCCCTCAGCGGCCGAGCGAGCCGACGAAGCGGTCCAGCCGGGAGACGACTCGCCGCAGGACATCAACCGATCCCGCGGCATCGTCCGCGAGCTCCAGGCCATGGTCCGCCGCGGGCACCTCCAGGACCTCGTGTCCCAAGGATGCGGCAATTCGTGAATCCCAGACCTTGTCGGCGCTACCGCCGACGAGAAGGGTCGGTTCCGTGGCCCGCCGGAGAGCCGCGGCGACGTGATCGATGGTCAGGAGCGGGGTGAGCCAGGCCGCCAGGATGTTCCTGTCAGCCGCGATGCCGCAGGCGAGGGAGCCCAGGGACTTGCCGACGACGAGCCGGCAAGCCCCCGCCTCGGCTTCGATGGCCTCCGAGACCCGCCGCTCCACCCATGCGATCCGCTCGTCCACCGTGAACTGCGCGAACCCGCCGGGGATCTGCCACCACAACTCCTGGACCGTCCAGCCGTGCTGGAGCAGAACGCTCCTGGCGAAGTGCAGGAGCGGCCTGGCAGGCGAGTAACCGACGCCCGGAACGACGACTGCGACACGATCGCGGGCCCCGTCGAAACGGGTGGGCACGGCGAAGGAGAGGGGATCGGACATGGCCACAGGCTACTTGCGCATGTCTCATCGGTAAGTCGGTCGATGCCGATACCGACGCGCGGACACCCTGGGTCGCGACGCAGTACGTTCCCGGGCGCGGCTGACGAGGTGGTGTGCGAGGGGCGCTGCCGGTGCGTGGCGGAGCATGGTTCCCATGTGCGCTCTCTTCGACCGCTCCGAGCCCCGTCGGGTCTCGCCGGGCGAGTACCCCCTGTGGGACCGGGCTCTCGCCCTCCTCAACCGCGACCTCGCGGTGACCCTCCCCGAGCAGAAACCCCTGCAACTGCTGGCTCTTCCGCCCTACGATGCGCACGGGCCGGAGTACGTCTACGTCGCTCTGGCCAACGGCGAGTGGCACGGCAATTGCCTGGACCCGGAGTCGGTGGACGACCCTGCCGCCGCGCTGGCGACCGTCGCCGAAGCCGCGCAGGAGACCGTCACCGAGCGTCTGTGGCAGGCGTGGCCTCTGTGCTCCGTGCATGACCTGGGGATGCATCCGCGGGATGCGGACGGGCGGCTGTCCTGGTGGTGCGCGGGAGAGCGGTCGCGTCGCGGCCCGGCCCATATCCGTGCGGCCGTGGGCGCGCTCGACACCTTCGTCCACCCGTGTCGCCCCCGTCGCAAGGGACGGCGGGTGCGTTGACGTGCCCGCGCCAGGTCGTCGAACGCGACGTGACGTCAGTGGCACATGCCAGACGGCGGAAGTGACCCGGGCGAACAGCTTGAACTCGCCGATGTCCGACTGCTCGACGCGCGGACATACGCGGTCCCGAGGAATGGAGTGAGCTGGAGCCTCACGGCGTTGTTCCACCTCGTTGCCCTCAAGGGCGGGGCACCGGCGGTGACGGAGATCGACGGCTCCGCCGACGCCGTGGCCTGGATTCCTCTGGCCGACTTTTCTGCGGGACGACACCACGCTGTCACCGGCAGCAGCCGACGCGCTCCGCATACTTGAGCGGGCTGAAGGCGCTGGTCACAGCCGCTCATTGAGGGCTCCGAGCAGCACGGTTGCGTCATCGTGACAGCAGCGAGCTTTTCGTAACTCGTCTGTATGCCGCCCCCGCTAGTCGGTCTCGTCGAACGTCGGCGGCCGACCACCGTGGGAGCCGGGCTTGCTGCGGTTGCGGATCCGGTCCGCAGGCACCGGGATCGTTGCCTCGATGCCGCGTCCTCGCGGGTAGGAGCGATTTCTCCGTCGGGAGTCGTATGCCGTGTCGGCCCGCACCGGTCCGGCCACTCGCGGAGCCGTCCCACTCCCAAGACGTGGCACCGGGATCGCCTCAAGCACGCGGGCGAGCCGCGGGGAGTCTCCGGGCTGCCCAGTGGTGATCACCACCGACAGAGGCTTCCGACCCGGGCGGCCCCTTCCGAAGATCCCCCCGACGGTGGAGCCGAGGTTCACGTCCCAGCGATCAGGCCCTTCGCCTCGGCCTGATCTTGGAGCCGGGAGCCGTCTCGCTGCCGACGACCTCGCCGAGGCGGTCCAAGAGGCTTCCTCAGCACCCGGACACTGAGATCATCCTCAGCTTCCCCTGCCTCGGCACGCAGTTCGGCGCCCGGGTGCTCGCCGAGACCGGCGACGACGGACAGCGGTTCGCCGACGCCCGCGGTCTGAGGGCATACGCCGGCGCCTCGCCCATCCCGCGGGACTGCTCGCTCACTGCCTGCGGCAGGACGAGCGCTTTGACGAGGCACTCGCCTTCCCATCTCCGCCCGACGAGGTGGGCTCGGCAGCCGCACGGCCGAAGGCCGGATCTCACCGGCCGCTATCAGGAGCATGCCTGGCGAGTCAGGCGGTCCGACACAGCGCGGAACCTCTCCCGCCCTGCCGCGACGCTCGTCTCCCACATTTCCGAGGCGTCAGCACGCAGCGAGAGGGACTGGAGCCGTTGCTCCTCGCCGAGGAAGGAGGCGCCTGGCACGTTCCGGTCGAGCATGCCCATTGCGGTGAGCGCCGCATGGCCGCAGGACACCGCATCGTCGGCGTTGCCCGAACCGTGAGCCGACAGGGCGTACCGCAGGCACAGGGCAGCGAAGAAGGCGTATGTGTCGGCGACATCGGTGATCCCCTCCTCGTTCGGCTCAAGCTCCGGAAACCGCTCAAGCAGACGCACGCCCTCGGCGGCGCCGACGAGCGGCCTGCCGACATGCCAGAGACCGCGCACGGACTCCGCGTAGAAGTCCAGGTCGGCCTCGCGCCCCGGCTCGCCGGCCGCCCGCAGGCCCACGAAAAGCGGCGCCATGCGTTCGGCGCAGGCGGCGACGTACAGGCGGATCCTTTCGCCACCGCCCGCGCCGCGCAGTGCCTCCGCGACGGCCTCCTCCACCAGCGTTTCCACACCCCACCCTGATCCCGTTCGAACAGATCGACAGGCTACACACCGGACCGAGGACCTCAGCTTGACGAGTGAGGCCCCCTGGGGGTGTCTGCTGCCGCCCGGCTTGCCGCCCCACAGCAGCAACGGCTCAAGCCGGCCCTCCCGGCCGTTGGTCGGATCCCCGCATCCCATAAGACGCGATCACGAACGAAGCAGATCCACCCCGGGCCTCTCGCCGAAGGCCCTTGCCGTCCCCGGGAGAAGCCGCCGAACCCGGCCGGCTCGCGCCGGCACGGGTTCGCGGTTCGCCGCAGGTTCGGGAGCCCCCCGGGCCCGGCAGTCGGCGGCGGGCGAGCGGCGTCCCGCACCGTCGGACGTACCGGGTCCGAGTCCCCGGCCGGGAACCGGGTCGCCGCCTCAGCAGCCGGTGTGGCTCCCTGCCCACACCGCGGGGGTGCGGCCCGCCCAAGGGGCGGCCTGTTCGAGTTGGCCGGCGAGCCGGAAGAGGCGGCCTTCGTACCCGAAACCGGTGGCGAACTGCATGCCGATCGGAAGCCCCGTCGCCGCGTCGGCCGTCAGGGGCACGGACATGGCGGGTATGCCCGCCACGTTGAACACCGCGCTGAACGGCGAGAGGTCGAAGAGGCGGCGCAGCCGGCCGAGGCCGTCCAGGGCCTCCTCCGCGTCCCCTTCCGCGCCCTCCGCGTTTGCTCCCAAGAGCGGCGGAAGGTCCGGCACGGTCGGAGTGAGCAGAATGTCGTGGGCGTCGAAGAAGCGCGCCAGGCTTCGGGCGATCCGGTTGCGGATGGCGAGAGCGGTGACGAACTGGGCGCCGCTGACCTGCCGCCCGTAGTGGTAGCCGGCAAGAGTGGCCGGCTCCAGGGTCGAGGAGTCGACGGGCCGGCCGAGGGCGGCGGCCAGTTCGTCGATCGAGGCCGTGAGGTTCGCCGTCCACTGACGGGCACTGGCCAGGACGAACTCCTCCCAGTCGGCCCCGAGACCGACCTCGGCTTCCTCGACCCGATGGCCGAGGGATTCGAGCAGACGCACCGTGCGAGTAAGCGCGTCGGCCACCGGCCCGGCCGTGCGGTGCCCGCCCCACGCGTGGGTCAGGACACCGATCCGCAGCGAGCCCGGAGCGCGGGTGACTTCCTCCGCATATGGGCGGGGCGGCTCCTCGGCGAAGTACGGGTCACCGGGTTCCGGGCCGCGGATCAGGTCGAGCAGCACCGCGCTGTCGCGTACCGTGCGGCTGACGGCACCGTGCACGACCAGGCCGTTGAAGAGCTCGTCGAAGAAGGGCCCCACGGAGACCCGGCCGCGGGTGGGCTTCAACCCGAACAGGCCGTTGTGGGCGGCGGGAATGCGGATCGAGCCGGCGGCGTCGGTGGCGTGCGCGATCGGGACCACACCGGCGGCGACGGCCGCGCCCGCGCCCCCGCTGGATCCGCCCGCGCTGCGGGCCGGGTCCCACGGATTGCGGGTCGCGCCGTACAGCACCGGTTCCGTGGTGTTGTCGTAGGCCATCTCCGGTGTCGCGGTACGCCCGAAGGTCACGAGCCCGGCACGACGGAAACGCAGCATCAGGGAGGAGTCGGCGCCGGAGACGTTGCCGGCCGCGAGGCGGCTGCCCATCTCCATGCGCTTCCCGGCCATGGAGACCGCGATGTCTTTGATCAGGAAAGGGACCCCGGCCAGTGGCGCGCTGCCGGGGCGGGGTTCGTCGTCGGCCGGCCACGTCTCCACGATGGCGTTGATCCGCGGGTTGACCGCCCGCGCGGCATCGCGTGCGGCTGCTTCGAGTTCGGCGGGGCTCACCTCGCCTCGGGCCACCAGCTCCGCGAGCCCGACCGCGTCGAAGCCCACGTACTCGGCGATTCTCACTGTCACTCCCCCTCGAAGAAAAGAGACTCCTTGGTCCCGCACGATACCCACCGGTATCGCGTGGGACGGACTGGTACCGTAGCAGGGGAAACGAGTGGTCCACAGCGGGCCGGACGTCACGGAGCAGCAGTCATGGCAACAAGCGCCGGCAGGCCGAACAGGGTGGCCAAACTGCCGCCTCGGGAGCGCATCCTCGACGCCGCGGAAGAGCTCTTTCAGAGCGAGGGGATCCGGCGGGTGGGCGTACAGACGATCGCCGAGCGGGCCCAGACCACCAAAATGGCGATCTACCGCCACTTCGACACCAAGGACGCGCTGGTCGCGGAGTGGCTGCGGATCGTCGCCGCCGACTACCAGGCGGCCTTCGACCGGGTCGAGGCCGAGTTCCCCGGCCGGCCGCGGGAGCAGATCCTGGGCCTGGCCCGCTTCATCGCCGGGGGGTTGTCGTCGATCTCGTACCGGGGCTGCCCGTTCATCAACTCCCTCGCCGAGTTGCCGGACCGCTCACATCCCGCGCGGCAAGTGATCGAGCAGCACAAGGCCCACCAGACTCGCAGGCTCGTCGGCATGTGCACCGACGCCGGGCTGCGTGACCCCGAGCAGGCCGCGGCCTCAATCACCTTCGTACTGGAAGGCGCGCAGGTCAGCACGCACAACGGAAGCATCGATCAAGCGGCGGACCGCCTGATGCGCACCGTCGAGGGGATCCTGGCCCAGCACGGCTCGCCGTAGGGCCGCCCGCCGGCTGACGACCCGGCTCCCCGCGCCCGGTACGAGAACCGGGTGCGCGTCGGGCCGTCCGCTGAGTTCGTCCTTGCCGGTCGGCTGCCGCCGCCGGCCATTCAAATGCCTCGACAGCAGCCCTGGTTCTCGGGGACGCTTCGCGCGATGACCCGAATCGACGACATGCCGCCCGCGTGGGACGAGCGCACGCAGCTCACCACGTTCCTCGACTACGCCCGTGACGCCGCCCGCGCCAAGTGCGAGGGCGTCTCGGCGGAGCACGCCCGCAAGGCGCTCCTGCCGGGCTCACCGCTGATGACCATGAGCGGGTTGATCAACCATCTCCGCTGGGTGGAGTACCACTGGTTCCAGGTGGTCTTCCTCGGCGAGGAGGACCAGGGCCCCTGGACCGACGAACACCCCGACCGCGAGATGCGCATAGCGGTCGACTTCCCGCTCGGGCAGCTGCTCGACGAGTACGCCGAACAGAGCGCCCGCTACCGGGAACTGGTCGCCGCGACCAGCCTGGACACCCGAGCGCAAGGGCCCTTCCGCGACGGAGTCCGCGTCGATCTGCGCTGGATTCTCCTCCACCTCATCGAGGAGACCGCCCGCCACAACGGCCACTTGGACATCCTGCGCGAGCTGCTGGACGGTTCGACCGGCAGGTGAAGCCTGTCGCCGCACGGCGCCCGCCGTTTGCTGTACGAGCTTGGGGGGCGACTGTGACACCGCACCACCGCCCCCCCTTCCCGCCCAGGCCGGACGATCGGCATGAGGATTCCTGGAGGATTCCTAGCGGAGGCCCCCGTACCCCCTTCCGTTTCCTGTCAGCTCGGTCCGGCCGCGTAGGCCAGCGGAGGTGCGATCGCTTGCGCGTCCGCTCCCTCCCCGACCCACAGAGCGATGAACAACGCGGCGGTCGCTTCCAGGAGTCCCGCACGCTCAAGACCGCCGCCGGACACGGGTTCGCAGCCCACGTCCCGTACCAACTCCCGTACACGCGCCACGGCCGTCTCGTCGTCCCCGCAGACCGGCACGGCCAGCGGTCGGCCGTCGAAGACGGGCGGCCGCATGCGCCACACGTCCTCGTGGCAGAGGTTGAAAGCCTTGACCACGTAGGCTCCCGGCGCCGCCGCGGCAAGCCGCCGCGCGGCCGAGGGGCCTCCTTCCGTCAGCAGCCGGAAGCCCGGGCCGACCGGATTGGAGCAGTCGAGCAGCACCTTCCCCTCCAGGGCGGCACGCAGGTCCCGTACCACGTCCGCTCCCGCCCCGAAGGGCAGCGCGGCCAGCACCACCTCACCGAATTCGGCCGCCGCGCGCAGACTGACGGGCTTCGCGCCGCCTCCGACGCGCGTCGCGAGCCGCTCCGCTTTGACTGCGTCCCGTCCCCCGATGACCACCTGGTGTCCGGCCCGCACCCAGTGGGTGGCGAGCGCGTCGGCCATGTTGCCCGTTCCCAGTACGCCGATTCTCATCACACGTTCCCTCTCCGTGCCTGCTTCGCCGTTCGACACCGACGCTAGAAGGCGGTTCGGGCACCATTTGGTACGTGACGACCGACACCTTCATCGCCGACTGCCGCGCCCGACTCGCCTTCGATCTGCTCTCCAACACCTGGAACGCCGTGGTGCTCTGGACCCTGCGCGACGGCCCCATGCGCCCGGTCGAACTACGGGAGCGGATCGGTGGCATCAGCTCCAAGGTCCTCACAGAGACCTTGCACCGGCTGCGGTTCAACGGACTGGTCGATCGGCTGGCGGATCCCGACGCACCATCACGGATCGAATACCGGCTCACCTCTCTGGGCCGGACGTTGCTGGCGCCCATCGACGCTGTCGGCGCCTGGGCCTTCGAATACGGCGATGAGGTCATGGCCGCGCAGGAAGCGGCGCGCACTCCGGATCCGCCGTCCGCCCGCCCGACTCGCTAGGGCCGCGCCGGACGCCCTTCTCGCTGCGGATGCGCCCCGGAGCCGGCCGTGCCCTTGGCATGCGTGACGGCCGCCGGGCCGATTCCGGGCGCCGCCGCCAATACCCACGCCCGCAACAACGCGCCTGGCCACGCGCATGCAGTGGGCAGCGGGCAGCCGACCGGACGTCACCGCACATCCGACCGCCGGAGCGGCCGACCCGACGACGTCCTCCGACCAGGGCGCTATTCCTCGCGCAGGTTCTCGACCTCGGCGGCCGACACAACCATCCCGCGCACCTGCGTGTAGTACCTGCTCGCGTACTCGTCGTCGATCGCCGGAAGGACCTTGTCGAACACTGCCACCAGCCGTGTGAGGGCCGCGCGGCGCTGTTCGGTGAGAGGTCCTTCGCGGACACTCATCGCGTAGCCGTAGGCGTCCGCATCGAGCATCACCATGTCCTGACCCTCGATGTCCCGACCACGGAAGCCGGGAGGGAACGGCAGGGTCATGTGCTCGGCCATCATCCGTGCGAGCGCGTCCGACTTCTCTTCGAGCATGTCGGCGATCATGCCAGGCGCGCCCGGGCGTCCGGGTACGGTTCCGCTTCACCGCGTAGGAGCGGCGCCGCCGTTCGGCCGCGTGATTGGCTACGTCACATGAGTCTCAGGCGAGTGCCGCTGTGGTGCGCCGACGCCCGGCCGGGCGGTTACGACGAGGGTGCCGCACGGCATTCCGGCGACCGGACGGAGGCCGGGATATGAGCGGCGTCCACGCTGTGCCTTCGGAAAGCGGTGGCAATGCGCGGCGGATGGCCGTTCCGCCCTTCGATCCCGAACTCGCGGCCGCCCTGGCCGGCTTACCAGAAGACGCCAAGGCCCCGATCACCCCGGAGAACCTCCCCGCCCGGAAGGAACGGGACGCCGCCACCCGGCCGAGGCCGACGGTCCAGGAGCTCCGCGCCGACGGCCTGTTCGAGGTGTCGGAACGGAACGTTCCGGGGCCGCCGGGCGGACCGGACGTCACCCTCGTATGCGCGCGACCGGCCGGCTCGCCCGAACGGTCCGGCCCCGCCGGACCACTCCCGCCACCACCGCTGCCGCTGCTCTACTACCTGCACGGCGGCGGGCTGATCATGGGCAACGCGTGGTCCGTGCTGCCGCGCATCCTGCGGGAGTGGGTGCTCCCGCTGGGCATGGCGGTCGTCTCGGTCGAGTACCGGCTGGCGCCCGAGGCCCGGTATCCGGAGCCGCTGGAGGACTGCTACGCCGGGCTCGTCTGGGCGACCGAGCACGCGGACGAACTCGGCATCGACGCCGACCGCGTCGTCATCGGGGGCAAGAGCGCCGGCGGCGGCCTCGCCGCGGCCCTCGCCCTGCTGGCCCGCGACCGGGGCGGCCCCCGGCCGCTGGGCCAACTGCTGCTCTGCCCGATGCTCGACGACCGCGCCGACACCTTCTCCAGCCATCAGATGCCGGTTCCGGGAGTGTGGGAACGCACCTCCAACGCGACCGCCTGGCGGGCGTTCCTGGGCGACCGTTACGGCGCCGAGGACCTCCCGCCCTACGCGGCCGCCGGCCGGGCCACCGACCTCTCCGGTCTCCCGCCGGCCTATATCGACGTCGGTTCGGCCGAGATGTTCCGGGACGAGTGCGTGGCCTACGCGAACGCCCTCTGGCGGGACGGCGGCCAGGCCGAACTGCACGTCTGGCCCGGTGCGTACCACGGTTTCGACGGCCTCGTACCGGAGGCGGCCATCAGCCGGGACGCCCGCGCCGCCCGCACCCGCTGGCTGCGCCGCCTCCTCGACCAGGCCGGCACCGAGGACTGACCGATCGCCTGAGGGGGGCTGATGCGGAGGCGGATGGGAGATCGGCGGATGCGGAGGGGGGTGGATGCGGGAGACATGTCGCCGATTGCGGTCAAGATCCGCAGTGTTACGGGTCCGTCCCAGTGGACGGCAGGGCGAACGGGGGCGAATCGGCGCCGATTTCAGCGTACGGGCCGGTCGGCGGCACGTACCGGCCAATGCACTCCGCCCTACATGTAACAGCCATGTAAGCGAGGCCGGACGAGAGGAACGATTCGCCGCTTCGGGGGCATCCTGCTGATCAGAAAGGCTCGCCCATACCGACCCTTACCGGGCGGCCGACACCCCCGATCGATGCAGAGGCAGTCATGATGCGCGTTCAGAAGCTCACCTTCGCCGCCCTGGCCATAGCCGCGAGCCTCTCGCTCACGGCCTGCCAGAACGACAACGATGACGACGGCAAGGGGAAGAGCGCCCCGGCATCCTCTTCCGCCGCGTCCTCGTCCTCCTCGGGAGATTCGCAGCAGGGCAAGGCCGATCAGGTCGGCGCGGACCAGGGCGGCTCAGGGAAGGCCGGCTCGGAGAAGAGCGGCGGGAAGGATTCCGAGGCCGGCAAGGGCTCCGACGGCAAGGGCCCGGCGGGCCAGGGCGCCGGCGGGCAGGGCACGGCCACCGGAACCGGCTCCCGCGACGGCGGCGGGTCCGCCAAGTGCCGTACCGCCGACCTCCAGATCACGGCGAAGGACGACACCATCGACGGTGACCCCGCCCGCACCGTCGTCGTGCAGCTCAAGAACCGCAGCGGCCACAGCTGCACGATCTCCGGGTACGCGGGCGTCGATCTGAAGACCAGCGCCGGCAACCTGTCCGCGAAGCGCAGCGGCCAGGCGGGTGCCTCGTCCACCCTCAAGCCCGGGCAGTCGACGGCCTTCGGCATCACCTACCCGGCCAACGACTCGGGCGGCTCGGGCGTCCGCGTCACCGGGCTGCTGGTGACCCCGCCGAGCGAGACGCACACGGTCTCCCTCCCCTGGCCGGGTGCCGCCACGCTGCCCGTCACGGACGGTTCCGGCTCCCCGGTGAAGGTCGGCCCGATCGGAAGCGCCGGCCAGGGCGGCTGAACGACCGGAGCGGGGAAGGACCGCCGACGCCTCCATCGCACCCATGCCGTCCCTTCCCCGGCGATCACCGACAGCTCCCCATGCTCCTGATGGGGAGCTGTGCGCGCCCCTGGGCCGACAGTGGGGTCAGCGGAACCAGAACACGTCGAACTTGAACTTGACGGGGCACTGCCACCCACCCCACCAGTAGCAGAGCTCACCGGCCACGTAGAAATACCAGCAGTTCTTGGAGTCGTCCCGGCGGACGCCCACCGTCAGGCTTCCCTGCAGAATCTTGAGGTTGATGTTCCATGTGTGGCTGGTGAGGCTCCCGCTGAGGTCGATGCCCTCCCACCAGACGTTCCTGCCGCTGAGGTCGGCGCCGACGCCGAGCTTCAGTTCCCACGCGTCGTCAGCGAACTTGAGGTGACACAGGGCGTAGAACTCCAGCGGGCCCAGATCGAACAGGTGCTCACGCCATTTTTCCTCGTCGTGGACCGGCTCGGTGCGTACCTCCGGGGCCCGCACTTCCAGAGGCCGCTCCTCGGCCCGCTGGGCGCCCTCGACGTACAGCTGCCTGATCTCATCGGCGCTGGTGTCGGCCTGCCCCTCCTTCTTGTGCGCGTTGGCGGTGTCGGCCAGCTGTTGCCAGACGTCCGGTTCGATTCCTTGCAGTGCGGTCGACGGGTCAGTAGCCACTCTCTCCCCTTCGTTCCCCGTAACGCCTCACCGCACCTCCCGCACCGGGAGGTGGAGCCGGCGTCCGCGTGAGTTCTCTGTCGGGATATCCACCTCCCAAGGCCGCACACGGAATGAACCGCTCATTCACTGCCATGTGCGACAGCTCGATGATGTGTGGGCGTCGCACGGCACCCGCACGAGGCTCCTTGGCGCCGCCCCTCGCGGCACCCGCGGCTCGGCCCGTGCTCGTCGGCGGCCACGTCGGAGTCCGTCCATCCGTCACGACATGGGCGGCGCGCTCGCCGCCGGCGGGTGATTCGGCTCCCGCGGGCCTCCCAGCGGCCGGCCGTCGCCGTAGGTACGAGTACTCATGCGTGGACGGTGCGCACCGCCTACCGTCGCCAGGTGTCCACCGCCCCACCACCACCGTCACCCTCCACCTCCGGCAGGAGTGGCTGGTGCTGCTGCCTGCTGATCCCCCTCCTGCCCGTCGTCTGGCTCCTCGCCACCTCCGTCCTGCCGGAGCGGGTGTTCTGGTTCCCGTTCTGGCTGGGGGCCGTGCTCTGGAACGGTTCGGACGGGCAAGGCGGCATCCACCACTTGCTCGGCTGACAACGGATGGCCGCCGCAGCAGCGGCGGGTGCTGTGTCGTTCAGCAGCGCTTCGACGAGGGTGGGCGGTCCGACGACCTTGGTGCCCCACGAGTCGGCGGAGGGGCTGAGTTCGGCCTCGGACCCGCCGTACAAAGCCTCGGCGTCACCGATCCGGCCCGCGCGCACCCGAAGGTCGTCGAAGTCGAGGGCCCCGAGCGTCAGCGGGTTGTGGGGCTGTGCGGGGTGAGGAGGGAGACCAGCCGGTTCCAGGTCTCACGGCCCAGGCTCCCCTCGTCGGCGGGATCAGGCCCAGCGGCCGGCTGCCGTTCTTCCTGATCGAGGGGAAACAGCGGAAGCAGGGGCTCAGCCCGTCCGGCACCACCGGGTCACCGGTCCGCCGGGTCTGCTCAGCCCGACACACCCCAGCGCGGCCTTCGCCGGCCGGGGCCCGGATGCCGGGCGCGGCCCACTCCCCAGATACAGCAGGGCGGCGCCGACCCCTCCGGCTCAGCGCCTGCCCAGCCGGGGCAGCGTGAGGTCCGAGCACCCATGGCGCTTCACGGCCTCCCGGGCGAACGCCGCCAGCAACGCCTGCTGGGCGGGCCGGTCCGCACGGCTCGTAGCGGACGGGTACTCGCCCCGCACGGACGTCAAGGTGAAACGGGCCCGCCCGAAAAAGTCACGGCACTCGGCAGCGGCCCACGAATCACCCGTCCGTTCGTCGACGGGGGAGGCGGGCTCCTGGTGGCCAGGGGGATTGGTGAAAAGGTCCTGCGCGTATGGCCCGTAGAAGGCACCGAGGTGATAAAGGCGCTCGCCTTGCCGGTCGGTGATGTAGCAGTCCTCGATAGGCCCGTCGGGAGCAGCCGTCTCCTCCAGACCCCGCCCGCCGACGGACGCGACCGCGTCGCCGACCGGTTTCAGGGCGCGGCACGTCCCTTTGGCCCGGTCCAGAGGGACATTGCCGCCCACGGGAGGTGGTGGATCCACCGTCCCGACCGTTTCCCCCGGAACGGCTTCACATCCCAGCTTGTCGGCCGCCCTCACGGCGGTGCCGGTCGTCAGCCGGGCCAGCTCCGCCATCGCCAAACGGTCGTGCGACAGCGGTTCCGTCCGGTTCCATCGGAAGGCGCTGACGCTGACGAGCAGGCCTTTACCGGCGCCACGGCAGGGCAACACGACCGCGGCTTCCCCACCCACACCACCGGGGCGTATCACGCCCGACCACCCGTGCCCGAACGGCACGTCGTTGACGGCATCTTTGACCGGAGCGTCCCCGGTGAGCCGGGAGCGGGCGAGCCGGGACGAGTGCGACCAACCGATGTTCAGCTCGACAAGACCCGTCTTCTTGCCGTGTGGAAGAACGACGCACTGGTCCAGCCAGCCGAGGCCGCGCACCTTGTCGGGTCTCTGCTCGGCGCGCAGCCGGTCTGCTTCCAGAAACGCCGAAAGGTCACCCTTCGGCAGAGCGCCCTGACAAGCTTCCTCCACCGACCGGGCATTCTCGATACGCTCGAATCCTCCCCAGGCGAAGAACGCTCCGGCACCGATCGCCAGAATGGCCACGGGCATACCGACGCCCAGGATCATCCGTCGGCGCTTGCGTCGGTTTCCGGCAGGGGCTTCCTGTGGTGCCGAAGAGGCGTCTGCCGATGGCGTGCTCATCGATGAATCGATTCTCTTCTCCAGGCTTGGGCATCAACCATGGTGACCGAACAGGTGGGTGGCCCAGCCATGACCTCGGTTGTAGTTGTTCAGCATGTTGCCGGCACGGCCCTGAACTTCGTTCGTGTTCTTGATGCCGCGCCCTTCGGCCCAGCCGTCGACCATACGGACCATTTGGTTCGGCGTTTCGGGGAGCGACGATGTCGGCCAGGATCTTCACGCGATTCACACGTCAACGGCCGGACGGCCCGCCGTGGCGCAAATTCGACGGCGACGGCGACGCTGGCGGTGGCGGTGGGGCAGGCGGCGTGGCTGAACGAGCCGCAGCCGGCCGCGCCGGGAAGGCACGGCCGGCTGCGGTAAGCCGGAGTAGCGGATGCGCATTCCGGGGAATCCGGCGGGCACCCGTCCCTGCGGGGAATCCGTTTACGCTCGCCCGTTCGTCAGAGGATTTCGATGGACTTCACCTTCGGCGGACGGTTCGGGAAGGTGATGTCGTGCCAGCGCTCGATCTTCACCGAATCACCGTTGGCGTCGTAGTAGATCAGGTCGTTGTTCCCCGTGTAGATACGGTCGACCCACCACTCGCCGAAGTCGGTCCGGCCGCGGTTGGCGTAGCAGTCGACGCTCTGACGTCCACCGCTGTGGGACCAGATCTTCAGGAAGGGCTCCCCACCGCGGCAGGGTATGTGGTCGATGGCGTACGCGTTGCCGGCCGGGACGACCACGGTGAGCGCTGCGGCCGCCGCGAACGCCGCGGCCACGGAGGTTATGGACTTTTTCGCTTTTGACAGCACTGGTTCTCCTTCATTCGAATAGCCGAAACGGGAGTTCATCAAGCAGTGACACAGACTGCTTCCGTGCTGGGCAGGCATTTCCTGACGCCCGCCGTGACCGGCGGTCGCGCCATTTCGCCTCGCGCTTGCGTAACGACGTTCCTCCGAACCGACTGCATATAGCAAGCTTCCCTCCATCGACTGTCCGGAATTCAACCTTCTAGTGTCCGGATCGAGACCTCGTGGGGCAGTTGGCCGGGTTGGCCCGAGGTGGCCACCGGCTCGACAAGCCCTGGATGGCTTACGACACGACGCGTCGCGGCCGAGGGATACGCCACCCCAGCGGACCGTTCGTCCTGATCCCCACGCGGCCGGCATGCATCCGCCGCGGTGGCCGGCCGCCGAAGGGCTCCGCCCCTGCGCTCACGGTCCGCTCAGGACCTGACCGGCCACCTGCGCCACGGCTCCCGCACGCTTCTGTGACAGCGCGGCAAGGATCGGGCCAACGGACGAGCCCTTCACGGTCGTCCGCCGTGTCCGGGCGCGTTGGCGACGAGCTGAGATCGCCGTCGTGCGGCGGGCGTTGGCGGCCGGTGAGCTCGTCGGCCCGATCGCCGTCCGCTACGACGCCCACCCGGCCGAGCGCGCCCTGCCCGGGCGTCGGGCGGCGGTCCGGGCACCCTCCGGAGCTCCCGGAGATCCGCGCCGCGCCGATCGGGCAGGTGATGTGGTGGGGCGACGACGGGCACAGTTCGCGTGAGGCCCGTCCCGCGCTGTTTGACGCCTTCGGCCCGAAGGTGAGGGCGCTGCAACGCCAACCGGGGGGCGGTCAAGGAACTGCCGGGTCGGTTACAGGTACCACCTGATCGCCGACGGCCGCGGCACCCCGCTCGCCGCGCTCCTCACCGGCACCCAGAGCGATGGCGTCACCCCGGTCCTGCTCCCCTTGCTTGAGGCCCCCTCCGCCCCGGGGGCGCGTCAGGCCCTTGCCGTCCACCGCGACCGCCTCCGCGAGCGGCGCATCGTGCCTGCCGTCGCCCGGCGCGGAACCCGCCTCGGCACGGGAACGGACGCTTGTGGATGGGGAGTTGAGCGCACGTCCGCCTCGCTCCAGGGCGTCGAACGCGTCCGTATCCACCATGGAATCAACGCCTGCCCCCCCGCTCCGGGCAGCGGTTCAATCCTGCCTCAGAAGGTCCATTGACCGGTTCACGCCCGCACAGGCCTCATCCTCGGGTTGCACCGTCATCCCGCCGCCGGCAACCGGCTCATTCCGCCGGCCATTGCCCAGGCGTCGGCGGTGCCCGGCATCCGTACGGCCCCTTCCCGCACAGCAGGGCGGAGCGGACGGACGCCGGCGCATCCCGTCGGGACTACTTGAGCGCCGAGTTGACGGTGCTGGAGAGCCCCGAGGTGGCCGCTTGGGCCGTGGAGTTGGCCGTGTCCTTGACGCTCGTCACCGGGCCGGGCTCGGGCATCGAGGCCGACGCCGGCGACGACTGCGCGGCCTCGGACTCCGTCGACGCCGAGGACGAACCGCCGGACGCCTTCGGGTCGTACTGGTAGGTATGGGTCACCTTGTGCTCCTGGGTCAGCTTCCCCGGCGCCGGTGAGACCACCAGGACGGGGAACCCGTCATCACCGTGGTGGTGATGACGGTGGTCGTCGGCCCGCGCGGCTGGCGCCAGGCCCAGCACCGCCGCGCCCGCGGCGACCGCCACGAGCATGGCCAGGAGACGACTGCGCATCGCTGCCATGACGTTCACTCCCACTCGTCGAAGGAAAACACCGGCTGCCGTGACCGCGGCGGGGGCGAGTCCCGGCGCGGGGATCGACATCCACGCACCCGGAACAGGGCGGCTACGCGGCCGGGCCGAGGTCGACTCGACGGAGACGCCCGGCCGTTCGCGGGCGCCACGACAGCGCGCCCCGAGCACGAGACGCACGACGAAGCGCGCCCTTCTCCCACCCACCACCCGCTTCAGCGGCAGGAACAAGCAGAGACTGGCACTTCCTTGACGACGGCCACAGGTGCCAGTGGCGCGCGGGACGGCGCCCGGCGCCTTGTCGCCTCGTAGGAAGAATCCGGGGCGCCGGACGCCGACACCCCCTCAGTCGGCGGATGTCGCGGCCGGGGCGCGGGTCGCGGTGACCGTGGCCACGGTCCAGGCCGTCACCCAGGCGGCACCGACGAGCAGCGCGGTGAAGGCGGTGGGCGGGTGTGGCGGGGTGGGGCCCAGACCGGGCGCCAGGCCCGTCGCCCGGGCGGTGAAGCCGACGACACCGGCTCCCACCATCACGATGCCCGCCCAGGAGACCGCGAGCAGCGACCACCGGACGAACCGGCCGCGCGGCGGACGGGCGAGGAACAGCGCGACGACGGCCATCAGCAGACCGAGGGCGGCGTTGCCCAGCTGGGCCGCCCCGACGTCGGCGACGGCCGCGTAGGCGTCGGCCGGCGCGGGGAAGCCCGGCATGCCCAGCTCGTCCTTCCTCGCCAGGTCCACCTTGGCGACCGTGTAGGCGAGGGCGCCGACGCCGGCGGCGAAGGGCGCGATCAGGGACTTCCCGGGAGTACGAGGCATGTGCTCATCCTCCGGCGCGGCCGGCCGGGGCCGCCTCCTCCTCCCGGACGGGACCTCTCCGCCGGACGGGGGAGCCAGGCGCGGCGGCTCCCCTCCCGCGTCCACCGGACGGTGCCGGACGGGCGCCGGCGCGCCGGACGAGTCCGAGGCCGGCCGGAACCGGTGGACGGGAACGGGCCGCCGTCCTGGGGCCGCCGTCCCCGGGTCGCCGTCCCCGGGTCGCCGTCCCGGGGTCGCCGCTACAAGGTCCGCGCGAGTCCGCGGCGGGCCCCCGCACACACCGGCCGGGCGCCGGCGCGCGGGCGTTGCCCGGCGGGCGCTCGTCAGACGCCTCCCTCAGGCGTTGCCCAGCGGGCGCTCGTCAGACGCCTCCCTCAGGCGTTGCCTGGCGGCCGCTCGACAGGCGCCTCCCTCAGACGCCTGCCTCAGAACGCGTCCCTCAGGGCGGATGCCAGAGGGCACGTGCCTCACGGCGCGTACGGCAGTTGACGCTTGTGGTCGGTGAGGCGGTAGCGGCGGACGATCGTCTCGTAGGCCCGCTCCTCGACCGGCTTGCCCTCCAGGAAGTCGTCGATCTGGTCGTAGGTGACGCCCAGCGCGTCCTCGTCGGCCTTGCCCGGGTCGAGGGTCTCCAGGTCGGCCGTGGGAGTCTTCCACACCAGCTCGGCGGGCGCGCCGAGCGCGTCGGCGACGGCGCGGACCCGGCGCTTGGTGAGACCGGTGAGCGGGACGAGGTCGGCGGCGCCGTCGCCGTACTTCGTGAAGAAGCCCGAGACCGCCTCGGCGGCGTGGTCGGTGCCGACGACCAGGCCCTCGTGCGCGCCCGCCACCGCGTACTGGGCGATCATGCGCTGCCGGGCCTTGATGTTGCCGTGCACGAAGTCCTGGTGGTGGGCGTCGCGGAAGCGGGTGCCGCTGGCCAGGGCGGCCTCCAGCGCGGCGTCGCTGGCGGGCTTGACGTCGACGGTCAGCACGTGGTCGGCCCGGATGAAGGAGAGGGCGAGCTGGGCGTCGTGCTCGTCGGCCTGGACGCCGTAGGGCAGCCGCATCGCGTAGAAGCGGGCCTCGTGTCCGGTGGCCCGGGCCCGCTCGACCGCGAGCTGGCAGAGCCGGCCGGCGGTGGTGGAGTCGACGCCTCCGCTGATGCCGAGGACGAGGGAGCGCAGGCCGGTGGAGGTCAGCCGCCCGGCGAGGAAGGCCACCCGGCGCTCGATCTCCCGCTCGGCGTCGAAGTCCTCGGTGACCTGGAGTTCCCGGGCTATCTCCTGCTGGAGGGCGATGGACGCCGGCTCGCTCACGTCTGCTCCTTGGTGCGGTTCGCGTGGTGCTGTCCCGCCAGCCTACCCAGTGGGCGGGCGCGTCCCCGGGGCCCTGCCCCGCCGCCGGGAAGCGGCGGGGCAGGGCGCGAGCGGGAACAGGGGGCCGAGGGTCAGCCGGCCAGCTTCGCCGACTTGCGGCGCGCGGTCCACACCGCCGCACCGCCCGCGAGGACGAGCGCCGCGGCGCTGCCTGCGAGCGGGCCGGTCGGGGTGTCGGAGCCGGTGTGGGCGAGGGAGTCGTCCGTACCGGAGCCGGTGCCCGTACCCGACGAGCTGCCGGTGCCCGTACCGCTCGTTCCGGTGCCGGGGCTCGGCGAGCTGCCGTCGGTGTTGGTGCCGGTGGAGTCGTCGTCGAGCTTGGCGTCCTTGTTGACCGCGATCTTCGCGGTCACCGGATCGACGCCGTCACCCTTGTCGAGTTTGCCGTCTCCGATGCTGAGGGCCTTGGCTCCTTTGTCGGTCAGGGCGGTCTGTACCAGGTCGAGCGTGACTATGCCGTTGACGGGCGCGAGCGAGCCTTTGTTCATCGTGAGGTCGGCCAGTGCCGTCTCCTCATCGGACAGGCCGTCCTCGATCTTCCCGTCCACCTTCTTGGTCACGTGGGCCAGCAGTTGCCCCTTGGTTTCCTCCTCCACATGGACCCGGAACTTCGAGAGGGTCAGCTCCACCTTCCCGCCGTTCGGGTTGGCGACGAAACGCAGCGTCCCGTCGAACGTGGCGTCGAGCATGGACGCCTCCTTGTACTTCCCCGTCGCCTTGGTGAAGCGGAAGTCGGAGCTCCGCTGCTCGGCACCGTCCGAGACCTCGATCTTCCCGCCGAACTTCGTGGTGATCGCGTTACGGAGGGACTCCTTGACACCCCAGTCCAGGCGGCCGTCGTAGACCTTGGAGTCCGCGGTCAGCTGCTTCGGGGACTCGGAAGGGCTTCCGGCGCTCCCCGTGGTTCCTGTGGTTCCCGTGGATCCAGGGGTCTCCGAACCACCACCGGTGGTTCCCGTGCTGCCCGTGGTCCCGGAGGACCCATCGGAACCGCCGGTGTCCTGGCCGCCGGTCTTCCGGTCGCCCGTCTCCGGGACGAACGACTCGTCCTCCGGGTCCGCGACCTTGGCGTCCTCGACGCCCTCCGCCGGCTGCGGGTCGGTGGACGGGGTCTCCTCCGGTGCGGGAGTCCGCTCCGTGTCGGACGTCTTCTCCGGTTCCGGCGTCTTCTTCGACTCGGAGGTCCTCTCGGGGGCCGGGGTCTTCTCCGGCTCGGAGGTCTTCTCCGGCGCGGGGGTGGTCGCCGGCGGCGTCGGCTTGGGCGTGGTCTTCGGCTCGGAGGGCTCCTTCGGCTTCGGCGCGGGCGTCGGCGTCTTGGTCGGCGCGGGAGTCGGCTTCTTCTCGGGTATCGGCTTGGATTCGGAGTCCGGGAGCGGTGCGCCCCGCTTCACCGTGAGGGAGACGCGGTCGAGCGACGTCCCGGCCTTGAAGAAGGGCTTCCCCTTGTACGTGAACGCCTTGGCGCCGTCGGCCGTCAGGGTCGCCGGGACCTTGGCGAACGACGGGGCGTTCTCCTTGTCTCCGCCCTTCCCGGTGTCCTTGCCACCACCCTTGCCGCCGTTCTTGCCACCGTCCTTGCCGCTCTTCGCCGCCGGCTTGCCCTTGGCGAGGTCGAGCGTGGCGAGGGTGACGTCCTGGCGGGTCTTGCCGGAGGTCGTGACATCGGCGGTGACGCGGCCCTTCTTGCCGTCACCGGTCACCTTGAGGTCGCTGAGCTTGAGATCGAGCCGCCAGTGCTTCTTCTTCCCCTCGCCCTTGGCGTGGCCCAGGAATCGGACGCTTCCGTTGAAGGCGGTGGTGAAGGTGTGCTTCTCGCGGTCGTAGGTGCCCTTGCCGCCGGAGAACGTGAAGGGGCCGTTCTTGTCCGCCTGTTCGGCGCCGTCGGCGACCCGGATGGTGCCGTCGGCCTCGTCACCGGTGACGTACTGGCGGAAGGATTCCTTGATGCCCCAGGTGAGGGCCCCGTCCTTGAGCTGGAACCCGGTCGGCGACTTGGCGGCCGCCTCCGGCTCCTCACCGGCGGCTCGGGCGGGCAGGGTGAGCACGGTGGCCCCGAGGGCGATCGCCGTGGCGACGGCGGCGGTGAACGCCGTCCGTCTCTGAGTTACGGCCATGTGTCAACTCTCCTTAGGGGTAGTGCGGCCGGTGCCTGCCGGCACATGAAAGGTAGTCAGTCGAATGGATGCACGGAAAGCGGAAAAGGGTCCCTCGGGCGTCACATGAGTCGTCACACGACTCGTCACGCGAGTCACCACACGAGTCGTCACAGGTGCCATCGCGCGACGCGGCGCACGAACCGGCCCACAAGACGTCGTCCGTGCCGCGCGTACCGGCCGACGACCCTCCGGGAACGCGCCAAGCCGCGCGCCACCGCGCCCCGCCGAGGAATACGGCGCGCGGTGTACGGGCAGACCTGTAGGGCGATCGGGGCCGTACGGCGGCGCCGCGCCGGGTCGGGTCGAATCGGATCGGACCGGATCGGGCGAGGCGAGGCCCGGCACCGCCGGAGCACACTCGGGCACTCCCCGGCCCACCCGCCCGCACGGTCGGCAAGGCGGCGGCAGCGGCGTCGAGCAGCGGCACCGAGCGGCGTATCGAGCACCCTCCCGCCGGAGCGCCCATCACCATGCACCCACCGTGGAAATTTAGGTAAGGCTAACCTAAGCTAAGCCCGCACGCAACGCACCGTCCGGCTCCCACGGAAAGGCAGGAACGTGCAGCAACCCCAGGCGCGGGAAACGCCGTTCGCACCCCCGCCCACCACATCACCGCCCACCACACCCCCGCACGCCACACCAGCGGCGGACCGGCCGCACCCCCCGACCCCCGCCCGGCCCCGGCGCCGTGAGGGGC
>NZ_JBPQTX010000077.1:0-25164 GCF_051386555.1 Streptomyces sp. URMC 126 | reverse complement strand
CCGTCACCCCGTCACCCCGTCAGAGCCAACGCCCCCACCGACGCCGTCAGCGCCCCCACCGCCAGCACCGCGCCCGTGCCCATGAACCGGCGCAGCGGCACCCGCACCCCCCGGGCGTGGCAGCGCTCGAACCAGAGCAGCGTGGCGAGCGAGGCCCATGGGGTGATCACCGGGCCGACGTTGGTGCCGATGAGCAGGGCCAGCAGTTGCTCGTGGTTGTCCCGCGGCACCGCCGATTCCCCGGCCAGGTAGACCGGGAGGTTGTTGAGCACGTTCGACAGTCCGCCGCCCATCCCCGCGGCGCGCACCATGCCCAGCAGGCCGCCGTCCGTGCCCACCGTCGAGGCGAGCAGCCGGTGGAGGCCGTTGGCGTCCACGGTCTCGACGACCAGGAACAGCCCCGGCACCAGTACCAGCAGCCTCCAGGGCACCAACGACAGCCGCAGTTCCTCCCGTCGCCGGATCGCGAAGGCGGCCACCGCCACCGCGGCGGCCGCCGCCGACGCCGCCCACAGCGGCACCACGTCCACCAGGATCGCCACCAGGAAGCCCGCGCAGGCCACCGCGCACGCCCGGAAGAGGACCGGATCGTCGGGCGGACGGTGTTCCGGCGGCCGGTAGGAGTCCTCGCCCCGGCGGCCCCGCCGCCAGAAGAACAGCCACAGGCAGCCCATCGTCACCAGCAGCGAGGCGAGCTGGGGCGCCCACATGCGCGCGGCCATCCCCGCGGGGGAGAGCGCCACCCGGTCCGCGGCCAGCAGATTGGTCAGGTTGGACACCGGGAGCAGCAGACTGGCGGTGTTGGCCAGCCACACCGTCGTCATCACCAGCGGTACCGCGGCGATGCCCGCCCGGGACGCCAGGGCCAGCATCACCGGGGTCAGGAGCACGGCCGTGGTGTCGAGGTTGAGGGTGATCGTGGTGAGCGCGGCGAACCCCACGCACCACAGGAACAGCAGCGCGTAACTCCCGCGGCCCGCCCTGGCGACCGCCGTGGCCACCACGTCGAACACTCCGGCCCGGCTGGTGAGTTCCGCCATCACGATCACGGTGCCCAGGAAGGCCAGCAGCGGCCCGACGCGGGCCATGGCGTGTCCGGCCGACGCCGCCGGCAGCAGGCCGGTGGCCAGGAAGAGCAGTCCGCAGACGAGGATCCCCCCGGCGAGCCGGTCCAGTACATGGAGGCGTCCGAAGAGCTGTATGAAGGCACGCACGCCACGAGGATCGCACAGCATTCGCGCGAAGGCGGTGACCGGTTGTGACCCCGCTTCCTAGGATGGACCCATGGTGGCACGCCAGGAAGACCCCCATGTCGGGCCGGAACGACGGCCGTTGGACTTCTTCATCAGCTACTCCCCGGCGGACGAGCGGTGGGCCGCGTGGATAGCGTGGACACTGGAGGACGCCGGCTACCGCACGGTGCTGCAAGCCTGGGACTTCGTCCCCGGGACCAACTTCGTCGACTTCATGGACCGGGGGGTCAGCGAGTCCGCGGCCGTCATCGCCGTCCTCTCCCACAACTACAAGCGCTCCCGTTACGGGCGGATGGAGTGGCAGGCCGCCCTCCGGGCCGACCCCGACGCCCCCGAGCGCAAGCTGATCACCGTCCGCGTCGAGGACACCCCCCTCGAAGGCCTGCTGGCCACCATCACCTACGTCGACCTCGTGGGCGTCCAGGACGCCGCGACCGCCCGCTCCCTGCTGCTCACCCGCGTCGGCCACGCGGTCGACGGCCGGGCCCGCCCCGACCACCGGCCCGGCTTCCCCGGACAGCCGCCCGGGCCGCCCGCCGTGGCGCCGCCCGGCTCGGTGCCCCCGCCCCGCGGCCGGGAGCCCGGCAGTCCCGGCTGGGCCGGCCGGCACCGCCCGGCCGCCGCTCCCGCCTACCCGCGGGCCGGCGAGAGCGACAGCCTCCGCGAGGCCGTCACCGTCCTGCATCTCGCCGGCCCCGGGTTCGGGCGCGGCGCCGACCCCGCGGGGCTCCAGGCCACCCTCTGGGGCGACCTCGTGGAGCTCACCGACGCCGGCGCCCCCGCCCCCGACCTGCTGGTCGTCACCGGCGACCTCACCGCCTCCGGCAGCCCCCGCGAGTGCGACCAGGCCCTCACCTTCCTCACCGGTCTGCGCTCCCGGCTCGGCCTGGCCGCCGACCGGCTGATCCTCGTCCCCGGCGGCCAGGACGTCAGCCAGGCCGCGTGCCGCGCCTACTTCAGCACCTGCGAGGCCGACGAGATGCGGCCCCGGCCGCCCTACTGGCCGAAGTGGCGGCATTACGCCCGGCTGTTCCACGAGCTCTACCAGGGCCTCGACGTCGTCTTCGACGGCGACCAGCCCTGGACCCTGTTCCCCGTGCCCGTCCTGCACACCGTCGTCGCCGGCCTCAACTCCTCCATGGCCTACACCCACCGGCCCGACGACCACTACGGCATGCTCGGCCCCGAGCAGGCCGCCTGGTTCGCCCAGGCCCTGCGCCTCTACGAACAGGAGGGCTGGCTGCGCCTGGGTGCCGTGCGCCACGCCCCCGAAGACCTGCGCCCGCTCGCCCTGCGGCCCCTGGCCGGCCCGGACGGCGCGCCCGTCCCCGCCGGCGGAGCGCTCCCCGGCGCCTCTCCCGCCCGGCTTCCCGGCGCCGCCCCCGCGGGCGCGGGCCGCCGTGCCCCCGGCACGCCGCCCCTGCGCGACACCGAGGACCTCGTCCGGCTCACCGCTCCCCGGCTGCACCTGCTGCTGCACGGCCCCACCGACGCCCCGCGCACCGGGGCCACCCCCACCGCCGGCCTGCTGCCGCTGGCCGACCGCGATCTGCCCGTCTTCGGCGCCGCCGCGCCCGGCCGGCACCAACTGCTGCAGATCACCTCGGACGGTCTCGTCCACTGGCCCGAGAAGGCCCACGGCGGCCCCCGCCGCTACACCGCGGCCTGGCCCGCCACCCACCAGGCCTTCGGCCCACCGGCCACCGCGCCCGGGCGTCCCGGTCCCGCCGCCGGCCCCGCGGACCCGCCCGGCGACGGCCCCGGCGCGGCCGGCCCCGAGCCCCGTACCGCCGAGGGCCCCGGCGACACCCTGCTCGCCCGCGTCGAGGAGGTCTGCCGCATCCGCCACGAGGGCGTCCAGCTGCGCCGCCTGCCCGGCGACCCGCCCGCCCTCCTCGTCACCTGGACCGAGGCCGGCTTCGTCCGCCAGCAGCGCGTCGCCGTCTGCGCCGGCACCCCGGCCGCGGAGGACATCGACCGCTTCGTCGACCAGGTGCACGCCGCCGGGGCCGAACCCGACGCCGAGCTCGTCCACGACGGGCCGCCGCCCGCCCGTGCCCTGCGCGACCGCGCCCGCCGCCGAGGGGTGCTGGTCCGCAGCTTCACCGAGTTCCAGGGCCTGCTCGACCTGCGCGACTACGTCGCCGCGCAGACCGAACGGCTGGCCGCCGACCCCCAGTACCAGCCCGGCCTCTACCTCCCCCAGCGCTACCGCGAACTGGAGCGCGCCGGAGCCCCCGAGCGGGACGGGCTCGTCGACGACCTGCTGCGGCTGATGGAGGCCGACCACGGCCGCTTCGTCCTCGTCCTCGGCGACTTCGGGCACGGCAAGACGTTCGCCCTGCACGAGCTGGCCCGCCGTCTGCCCGAGGAACTCCCGCACCTCACCCCGCTGTTGATCCAGCTCAGCGGCCTCGACAAGGCCCACACCCTCGACGGCCTGGTCGCCGCCCACCTCGCCGGCCACGGCGTCGACACCATCGACCTGCGGGCCTTCCGCTACATGCTCCGCCAGGGCCGTATCGTCCTGCTCTTCGACGGCTTCGACGAACTCGTCAACCAGGTCAGCTACGACCGCGCCGCCGACCACCTCCAGGTCCTCCTGGACGCCGCCGTCGACAACGCGAAGATCGTGGTCAGCAGCCGCACCCAGCACTTCCGCTCGCAGGCCCAGGTCCTCACCGCACTCGGCGAGCGCGTCGGCCTGCTGCCCCAGCGCCGGGTGCTGGCCGTCCAGGAGTTCTCGGGCCGCCAGATCCGGTCCTACCTCGTCAACCGCTACGGTGACGAGCGCGCCGCCGACCGCCGCCTGCGGCTCCTGGAGAGCATCCCCGACCTGCTCGCCCTGTGCCGCAACCCCCGGCTCCTCAGCTTCGTCGCCGACCTCGACCACGAGCGGCTGCGCGCCGTCGCCGGGGCGGGCCGCGCCCTGAGCCCCGCCGGGCTGTACGAGGAGGTCTTCACCTCCTGGCTGCGGCACGAGGAGCGGCGCGGCCAGGGCGGCCCCGGCGCCGTCCCGGGCCTCAGCCTCGACCAGCTCTGGCAGGCGGTCACCACGCTGGCCCTGCGGCTGTGGGAGGCCGGGGAGAGCGCGCTGCGGCTCGACGAGCTCAACGACGTCGCCGAGACCCTCACCGAGCTCGCCGAATCCCGGATGTCCGTGCCGCACGCGGCCCACGCCGTCGGCTCCGGCAGCCTTCTGGTCCGTACCGACGACGGTCTCTTCCGCTTCATCCACGGTTCCGTCGCCGAATGGCTGGTCGCCCGTGAGGCCGCCGCCCGGCTCGGCGCCGGCCGCGGGGGCGACACGCTGCTGACCAGACGGCCGTTCAGCCGGCTGGCCGTGGAGTTCCTCTGCGACCTCGCCGACCACCGCGCCTGCCAGCGCTGGGCGGAGGAGGTCCTCGCCCGGGAGCCCGGGCCCGACGGCCCGGACCGTTCCGGCCACGGCGGCGCGCCCTCCCCCGCCGGTGCCGAAGTGGCCCGCGCCAACGCCGTGAAGATCCTCACCCGGCTCCGCGTCCCCGCCCACACCGACCTGCGCGGCGCCCTGCTCGCCGGCGAGGACCTCTCCTACCGTGACTTCTCCGGCGTCGACCTCACCGGAGCCGATCTCACCGACGCCTCCCTGGTGGGTACCGACTTCTCCGGCGCGGTGCTGCGCGACGCCCGGCTGTGCGGCGCCCGGCTCGACGGGGCCGACCTGGGCGGCGCGGACCTGCGCGGCGCCGACCTGCGCCGGGCCCGGCTCATCGGCACCGACCTCACCGGGGTGCGCGTCACCGGCAGCGACTGGCAGCGGGCCGCCCTGGTGAACGCGGTCTGCGACCCCGCCACCCTCGGCACCCCGGAACTCCGGATGGCCGCCGTCGCCCCCGGCCTCACCGCCGAGACGGGCCTGCGGCCGGCCGCCGTCGGCGTCCCCTACGGCTTCGACATCCGCACCAGCCGCCTGCCCGAGCCCGTCTCGTTCAGTCCCGGCGGCGAACTCCTCGCCCTCGGCGGCGACGACGGCGGCGTCCTGGTGTGCGACGCCGCCACCGGCACGGCCCTGCGCACCCTCCACGGCCACGAGGGCCGCGTCTACGCGGTGAAGTTCCGCGGCGAGGTCCTCGCCACGGGCGGCGCCGACGGCACCGTACGCCTGTGGGACCCCGTCTCCGGCGCCTGCCGGCACCGGCTCGACGTCCACCCCGGCGGCGTGTGGCCCGTCTCCCTCGACCGCTCCGGCACCCGGCTGGCCACCGGGGACGCCGACGGCACCGTCACCCTGTGGGACACCGCCGCCGGCACCGCCGCGCACCGGCTCACCGGCCACCGCGCCCCCGTCTACACCGCGCTGTTCAACCACGACGGCACCCTGCTGGCCACCGGCGACGCCGCCGCGGCCGTCCGCCTCTGGGACACCGCCACCGGCCGGCTCGTCGGCGAGCTCGACGGCCACCACGGCGCGGTCTACCGGGCGGCGTTCAGCCCCGACGGCACTCTGCTCGCCACCGGCGACATGGGGCGCGAGGACCGGGGGACGGTCCGGGTCTGGGACGTGGCCGGGCAGCGGCTGCTGCACACCCTCACCGGTCACGCCGGACGCGTCTACACCCTCGACTTCCACCCCGGCGGCGCCCTGCTGGCCAGCGGCGACACCGCGGGGAACGTCCTGCTGTGGGATCCCAGGGACGGCACCCGCGCCGCCACCCCCGGGCCCGGCCGGGGCGCGGTCTACCAGGTCGTGTTCGACCCCGAGGGCACCATGCTCGCGGCCGGCGACAGCGACGGTGCCGTCCGCCTCTGGCGCATCGGCCGCCACGCCGCCGACTGGTCCGTGGGCGCGCTGCGCCGGCAGCCGGCCGACCACCAGGGCTCGGTCTGGGCGTGCCGGTTCCGGCCGCGGGGCGCCGCCGGCCAGGAAGGCGGCGGCGCACTGCTGGTCTCCGCGGGCAACGACGGCTCCGTCCGCCTGTGGGACACCTCCACCGGTCACGGCCGCCGCATCCTGCGCGGCCACGGCCGGAAGGTCACCGGCCTGGCGTTCGACCCGGCCGGCGCCCATCTGGCCGCCTGCGGCAACGACGGCGTCGTCCGGCTGTGGCACACCGCCACCGGGCGCATGGTGCGCGAGGTCACCGGCCACAACGACCGGCTGGTCTCGGCCGTGTTCGCCCCCGGCACCCCGGTCCTGGCCACCACCAGCAGCGACGGCGACGTCTACCTGTGGAACTCCCGCACCGGCGAGTACCAGCGCGAGATCGACGCCGAGACCGACCACGTGTGGGCCGAGGCGTTCAGCGCCGACGGCGAGCTCCTCGCCACCGCCAACGACGACGACACCGTCCGCCTGTGGTACCGCAGCACCGGGGCCCAGGCCATGACCTTCGCCGACCACCGCGGCCGGGTGCGGTCCCTGTCCTTCACCTCGGACGGCTCGCTGCTGGCCACGGGCTGCGACGACTCCCGCGTCCGCCTCTGGGACATCATGGGCAACCGCCTCCGCGCGGAACTCACCGGCCACACCGACCGCGTGTACGCCGTCGTCCACGGCGCCGGCGACGCGTGGCTGGCCAGTGCCTCCTGGGACGGTCAGGCCATCGTGTGGCGCGACGACCGCCCGCACCGGCGGTTGCTCGGCCACACGGGCCGGCTGTGGACCGCCGCCGCCCACCCGAGCCGGCCGCTGCTCGCCACCGCCGGCGACGACCGGGTCATCCGCCTGTGGGACCCCCTGACCGGCACCGAGACCGCCCGCCTCACCGGCCATCGCGGACGGATCCTCGCGCTGGCCTTCGGCCCCGACGGCACGACGCTCGCCAGCGGCGCCGAGGACGGCACGGTACGCCTGTGGACCGTCCCCGCCGAGGGTGCCCCCACCGCCCGCGCCACCCTCCTCGGCGTCCCCGGCGGCTGGGCCGCCCTCTCCCCGTCCGGCGGCTACAAGTTCGACGGCGAGGTCGGCGGCGAGTTCTGGCACGTGCTGGGCATGTGCCGCTTCGAACCGGGCGAACTGGACGACCACGTACCGGGCCTGCGCCGGCTGCCGTCGGAGGCGGAGCTGTAACGGGTGCCGCCGCGACGCTCGTCGCCTCTGAGGCCACGTGAACGGGTCCCGAGCGGCTCGACGGCCGCACGCCGGCCCGCGAACGCGGGCGGATACCAGTACCACCCCGAAAGCGGATACCAGCGTGATCGCGCGGGGTCCCCGCCCGAAGCCAGGATCGGTGCCACACGCGAAAGACACCGTTCGGGAGGGTCTGATGTCGCCGAAGTCCGAGAGTTCCGCGATACCGAAACGCCGGTTCCGGCGGAGAGGGACAGGTGGGCGCCGGCGCGGCCCCGCGATGCTCGCGGGGATGGCGGCGGCGGTCGTGGCGGCCTCCGTACTGCCGGCCGGCGCCGCCGCTCCGGCGGAGGGGGAGGTACGGGTACCCGTGCGGTACGCGCACCAGCGGCTGGACTGGCGGCCCTGCGGGGACGGCTCGCCCCTGGAATGCGCGTGGATGGCCGTGCCGCGCGACTGGCACCACCCGGACGCCGGCCCCGACCTCACCGTCGCGGTCTCCCGGCACCGGGCGACCGGCCCCGGCGGGCGGCGCGGGGTGCTGATGACGGCGGCGGGCGGACCGGGCGCGTCGGGGCTCGACCGGCCGGCGGGCCTCGTCAAGGGCGAGCCCGGGCTGAGCGCCGCCTACGACGTGGTCGGCTTCGACCAGCGGGGCGTCGGCCGGAGCACCCGCCCCGTGTGCCAGACGGACGAGGAGTTCCGGGAGCTCTTCGCCCACGACTTCCGGGACCGCTCCCCCGCCGCCGTCCGGGGCGTGCTGAGGCGTTCACGCGCGCTGGCGCGCGACTGCGCGGCCCGCGGCGGCGGCCTGCCGCCCTACCTGACCACCGAACAGACCGTCCGGGACATGGACCTGTTCCGCGCCCTGCTCGGCGTCCGGAAGATCTCGTACTACGGGCCGTCCTACGCCACGATGATCGGTGCCTACTACGCGACGCTGTTCCCGCGGCGCGTCGAGCGGATGGTGCTCGACAGCAATGTCGGCTGGGCGGGCTCCTGGGAAGAGTTCGAGACAGGACAGCCGAAGAGCTTCCAACGCCGTTTCGAGCGGGATTTCCTGCCGTGGCTGGCGAAGTACGACGCCGTGTACCACTACGGGCGGACGGCCCGGGAGGCGAAGGCCCGGTGGGAGGCTCGCCGGCGGGCGCTGGCCGAGCACCCGGTGACCGTCGGCGAGGCCCTCGTCGGTCCGAACCAGTTGGACAACGGCACCATTCGCGCCCTGTACAACGCGGAGGAGGGCTTCCCCGCCCTGGCGTCGGCGCTGGTCGCGCTCGACAGCGGGGACGACGCGCGGCCGGACGGCCGGCAGGCGGCGGAAAAGCTCTTCGGCTCCTACCTCAGCCCTGCCTTCCTGGCCGAGTTCTTCTCCGTGACCTGCGGTGACACCGCCTGGAACCGCGACCTCGACACCTGGCTCGAACGCTCCGCGCGCGACTCCTCGGCCCTGCCGCTCGCCGGGGCACGCGAACTCGCTTTCGCCTCGGTGTGCGCGTACTGGCCCTCGGGCCCGGCGCCGAAGGTGCGGGTGACGGGCGCGGGGCTGCCGACGACGCTGATGCTCGCCTCGGTCCACGACCCCGCCACGCACTACGAGGCCGCGGTCAAGGATCACCGGGCGCTGCGCGGCTCCCGCCTCGTCACCGTCGCCGGCGGCGACCACGGCCAGTTCCACGACGGCAACGCGTGCGTCGACGGCATCGTCACCACGTACCTGCTGACCGGCCGGGCACCGGCGCGGGACACGACGTGCCCGGCCGTCCCCCTGCCCGCCCCGGAGGCGGCGAGCGGAAAATAGCCGTCAGCGCCCCGCGGCGGCCGCCACGTCGCCCCGGGCCTCCGACGACCGTCCGGAACCGCGGGACGACGAGGGAAGAAGGAACACGTCCATGGGCGTTTACGTGTCGATCAGAGGTTGGCTGGAGTGCGACACGGCACAACTCGCCGCCGTCGAGAAGATCATCTCGTCCCACGCGGACGGTCACTACTCCCATGGATGGGGCAGGCCCCGGCAACAGGTCAACTGGACCGCTTACGTCTTCTTCGGCGGCGATCTCCGCGAGTCGGCGGTGAACTGGTTCACGGACCAGCTCACGGAGATGGCCCGGATCCCGGCTTCCGACGCCGACGGAGACCTCGTCCGAGGTCTGTTCCTGGCCAGTCACGAGATCGACGGAACAGCCGAGTGGCAGATCCGCGACGGCCGCCTCGTCATCTCGCCCGCCGATGTCAGGCACCGGTATCTGGATGCCTGACCCCGGCGCCGCTGCATACCGGTCGGCCCAGGCCCGTCCGGACGCCCCTCACCAGGCCAGTAGACTCGACAGACGTGGCGGACACCCAGTACGAAGACCTGTTGCGGCTGGTGCTCACCTCCGGGACGGCCAAGGCCGACCGGACGGGCACCGGCACCCGAAGCATTTTCGGGCACCAACTACGTTATGACCTCTCTCAGGGCTTTCCCCTGGTCACCACCAAAAAGGTGCACCTGAAGTCCATCGTGTACGAGCTGCTGTGGTTCCTGAGGGGCGAGTCGAACGTCGGCTGGCTGCGGGAGCACGGCGTCACCATCTGGGACGAGTGGGCCGACGCGAACGGTGATCTCGGTCCGGTCTACGGCGCGCAGTGGCGTTCCTGGCCCGCCCCGGACGGTACGCACATCGACCAGCTCGGCGAGGTCCTCGACACGCTGCGCAGGGATCCGGATTCCCGCCGGATGATCGTCTCCGCCTGGAACGTCGCCGAGCTGGACAAGATGGCGCTCGCGCCGTGCCACGCCTTCTTCCAGTTCTACGTGGCGGACGGCAAGCTCTCGTGCCAGCTGTACCAGCGCAGCGCGGACCTCTTCCTCGGCGTCCCGTTCAACATCGCCAGTTACGCGCTGCTCACGCACATGGTGGCGCAGCAGGTCGGCCTGGAGCCGGGCGACTTCATCTGGACCGGCGGGGACTGTCACATCTACGACAATCACGTCGAGCAGGTGACCGAGCAGCTCTCGCGCACCCCGTTCGAGTTCCCCCGGCTGCGTCTGCGGCAGGCCGAGTCGCTGTTCACCTACGCCTACTCCGACGTCGAGGTGGTCGACTACCGGCACCACCCGGCCATCAAGGCGCCGGTCGCGGTATGAACGTCGGGCTGATCTGGGCGCAGACCCCCGAGGGTGTGATCGGCGCGGACAACGCCATTCCGTGGCGGCTGCCCGAGGACATGGCGCATTTCAAGGCCACCACCCTCGGTCATCCGGTCGTGATGGGGCGCAAGACGTGGGATTCGCTGCCTCCGCGGTTCCGCCCGCTGTCCGGCAGGCGCAACATCGTGGTGACCCGTGATCCGCGATGGACGGCCGAGGGCGCGGAACGCGCCGGGTCCGTCCCCGAGGCGCTGGAACTCGCGGCCGGTCCGTCGGGGTCCAGCGCGCCCGCCTCTTCCCCCGCGACGGTGTGGGTGATCGGCGGCGGGGAGATCTACCGGGCGGCCCTGGAGTACGCCACGGCGCTGTCCGTGACCGAGGTCGACTCGACGGTGCGGGGTGACACCTACGCTCCGGTCCCGGACGCGACATGGAAGGTGACCGCCGACACGGGCTGGCGGTCCTCCACGTCCGGACTGCGCTACCGCATCCGCGAATACACCCGGTGACGGCGTCGTCTCCGGCGGCGGAGACGACGCGGACCGGCCCGCTCACCCCCTGACCGCCTTCCGGACCGCGCTCGGCGCGCCGGGGCACGTCGCGTGCCGCCGCTCGCGGCGGTCGGTACCCGTATCGCCATCCACCCGGCATCTCCGCCGCACCCGGAAGCCGGTTCCCCCACACGCGCGCCTCCCGGCGCACCGCACCTCACCAGGCACTACGCGGCGGCCGGCGGCGGAGCGCCGGCCCGCGGGCGGTCCGCCCGATGCCGTGTCCCGAGGGCGAGGGCGTCGTTCTCCTCACACAGTCCTCTCGATCCCTAGGGAGTCACGGTGCGATCCATCCTTACGGCCACGGCACTGACGGTGGCCGCCATGGCGGTGACGTCCGCCGCCCAGGCGGCCGAGCTGCCCGACGCGTCCAAGCTGGGCGGGCTCACGGCGGTCGACCCGTCCGGCCTCGGCGAGACCGTGGACGGTACGAGCCAGAACGTGTCGGTCCTCGCCGGCGACGCCGGAAGCAGGGCCGTGAAAAGGGCGGTTCCCTCGGCGGGCAAGACGCTCGGCAGGGTGGCGAAGGAGGCGACCCGGTCGATCGGTCAGGTGACCAAGAGTCATTGACGCCTCCGGCGGGACACGCACCCGTCGGCCGGCGACCCGCGACCGGCGACCGTTGGGCGCGGAGCGGGACCGGCCCTCGGCCGGACAGACCGGAGGGGGTCGGCCGCCCGGGCGGCCGGCCCCCTCCCGGCCGTCGACGGCAGGCGCGCGCCGCCCGGCCCTCAGCGCAGCGGCGTGGCGCAGCGCACCCAGTCCGTGAACTCCCCGTCCCAGCGCCGGCAGACGCGTTCGCGCCGGAGTTTTCTCGCGGGAGGGGTCCAGAAGCATCAGCCGGGCGTGCGGACCGTCGCCCACGAGGACGGCGATGAGGTAGCAGCCGGGGGACGTCAGCCTCGGCTTCGACGCCCTGGATCTCCTTGTCGCTCATTCCCCGCTCGTCCTCGTCCGCCCCGCGGGCCACGGAAACGCCGGGACCGCTCCCGGCACGAGGACAGTACCCCGAGTGGGCGACGCCGTTCCGACGGCCCGGGCGGTCGCGGGCGGCTCGCGTCCGGTGCCCGGGATCCGGGCCGGTCGGTGGCTGATCGTCCAATCCCTGTGGTGGAAGCACCGATTGGCTACAGCACACGCGCCTCACACTGCTACGGTGCCCCACGTCGTCAGTGACTGTCAGGCGCCGGCCGCGGCACGGCGTCCGCGCCTCCGTTCTTCCTTGCCCGCTCTGCCGTTGCCTCGCATTGGAGCGTTGATGCCCATATCAGGCGGTCTGCCCGAGCCTCGGAGCGCCATCGTGCCGTACGGGCCCGTTCCGTCCGCCGCCGGCCTCCGCCCGCCGGCTCTGCCGCCGAGGGGGGCCGCCGGCTGATGGTGGGTTACCACCCGGCCGGCCGTGACACCGCTCTCTACGCGGCGGTGCAGGACGTGAAGGCGGGTCACTGGATGCTGATGCGGCAGGTGCTGGCCGGTACGGAGACGTGGCGGGAGTGGACCGCTCGCACCCAGGTGCTGGGCGTGGCGGCGGCCCGGTGCAATGTGGTCGAGCTGTGGCTGCGGGAGGAGCCGCGGAGCGTCGCCGCCCGGGTGATGTACGCGAGAGTGGCCACCGAGCGGGCGCTGGAGGCCCATCGCGCCGAGCGGCGGGCGGACGACCCGCGGCGCGTCCGGCAGTTGGAGGAGCTGACGGACCGGGCCCGGCAGGCGTGCCGCGAGGCGGACGAGCTGAACCCCCGGGATCCGGTGCCCCCGATCTGTCTGCTGGCCCTGGCCGAGACGGACACGGCAGGGCGCTTTCCGGAGCACCGCGTGGCCCCTCCCCCGCCCGACGTCCTCCTTCCGCACGGGCCGTGGGGGCTGCTGGAGGCGGCGCACCGGCGGGACGGGTTCAACCGCGAGGCGTGGCACCGTATGCTCCGCGTACTCCAGGCCGGCCAGGGGTCGGCGTACCTCAGCCGGCAGGCGGTCGCGGTGGACTTCGCCCGGTGGTCGGTCTCCAAGGCGCCTCTCGGCTCGCCGCTGATCCTGCTGCCCCTCTACGCCCACCTGGAGGAGTACCGGGCCCGGCGGGACGACGGGGACGCCATGCTGAGCCTGTGGTGGGTCAGCGAGGCCATCACTCCGGCCATCGCCAAGGCCTTCCGGGACTGGTTCGACCGCTGCGACCCGGCGACTTGTTCCCCGACCGATCTGAACCACCTGGCCCACGCGCTGGCGGCGGGCGGCTTCCTGCGGGAGGCGGCCGCCGTGTTCCGCGCCATCGGCGATTACGCGACGCCGGCCCCGTGGCAGTACGTCACGCACCGGCCGGACCGGTGGCAGGAGGAGTTCGAGGCGACCCGGGCCGCCTGCCTGCGGCAGCTGCGACCGCCGGACGCGGAGGGGCGGCCGTGAACCTCCGCCGCCCGCACGGGCGTTCGCCGCCGTGCCGGGCCGACGGCCGGCCGGCCGTCGCACTCCCTTGCCCTTTTCCGCTCCTCATCTCTGCGGGGAATCTCGATGCGCACTTCAGCACACGCACGACGGCAGCGGTCCGAGCCGCTGGAGGACGACGAGCGCATACTCAAAGAGCTCGGCTATACGCAGCAACTGCACCGGCGCATGGGCGCCTTCGGCAATTTCTCCGCTTCCCTCTCGGTCATCTCCATCATGTCCGGGACGCTGCTGCTCTTCGGCTTCGGCCTCAACAGCGGCGGCCCGTCGGTGGTGGTGTGGGGGTGGCTGGCCGTGGGGCCGCTGATCCTGTGCCTGGCCGCGGCGCTGGCCGAGATCACCTCCCGCTACCCCACCAGCGGCGGCCTGTACTACATGGCCCGCCAGCTCGGCGGCGAGCGGTGGAGCTGGTACACCGGCTGGCTCAACCTTCTGGGGCTGCTCGGCGGGATCGCGGCCCAGGACTACGGCATCGCGACCTTCTCCGCCGCCTGGGCGAACCTGGAGTTCGGCTACGAGCCCACTCCGGAGTCCCTGCTGGTCATCTACGCGGTCATCCTCGTGCTGCACGCGGTCCTGAACCTCTTCGGCACCCGGCTGATGAACGTCCTCACCTCCGTGAGCGCGTGGTGGCACCTGGCGGGGGCCGTCGTCATCGTCGGCGCCCTGGCGCTGGTCCCGTCCCATCACCAGTCGGCCGGTTTCGTGTTCTCCGAGTTCACCAACAACACCGGCTGGTCGAGCCCCGTGTACGTGATCCTGCTGGGCATGCTGCTGCCGTGCTTCGCCCTGGCCGGCTACGACACCTCGGCGCACCTGAGCGAGGAGACCAGTGGCGCGTCCGTGGCCGCGGCGCGCGGGATCGTCCGTTCGGTGGCGGTGTCCTGGGTCGCCGGCGGCATCCTGCTGGGCTCCTTGCTGTTCGCCGTCCAGGACTACGCCGGGACGCTGGGCAGCGAGACCGGGGTGCCGGTGGCGCAGATCTTCCTGGACGCCCTGGGCGTCGGGGCGGCGAAGGCGCTGATGCTGGTGATCATCGGCGCGCAGTTCCTGTGCGGGTACACCGTGACCGCCTCCACCAGCCGCATGATCTACGCGTTCGCCCGGGACGGCGCCCTGCCCGGCTCGGCGCGCTGGCAGAAGGTCAGCCGCCGGACGGCCGTGCCGGCCAACGCCGTCTGGCTCGCGGTCGTCGTCGCCTTCGTGCTGGCCCTGCCGTCCCTGTACTCCGCCACGGCGTTCTCCGCGGTGACCGCGATCTCCGTCGTGGGATTCACCCCGGCCTATGCCATTCCGGTGCTGCTGCGGCTGCGCCACCGGGAACGGTTCACGCCCGGGCCCTGGCACCTGGGCCGCTGGAGCCGGCCGATCGGCTGGGTGGCGGTGGTCTGGGCGGCCGGGGTGACCGTGCTGTTCCTGCTGCCGCAGTCCAGCCCGGTCACCAGCACGAGCTTCAACTACACGCCCGTCGCCCTGCTGGTGGCCCTCGCCATGGCCGCCCTGTGGTGGCGCTTCGGACGCCGCTCCTACGGAGTCCCCCGCTCCGGCACGGCGAACGCCCACGACCAGATCGAGGAGGCCGAGAACATCATCTGACGCCGTCGGAATCCCTTGCCGTAAACGAAGTCGCCCTTGCCGCACCGGCACCCCCTGGAGGTACCGTTGACCGTTTCCCCCGAATCCGTCGAATCCGTCGAGCAACTCACCACGGTATGGCGGGCCTTGGTGCTCGACCGCGACCCGGACGCGGACGTACGCGATCTGCCGGGCATCGCCGTCCGCTGGGCCGACAGCCGGTTCGCGTTCCTCAACTGCCTCACCCTGACCGAGCCGGAGGCGGACGCGGAGCTCGTCGAACGCCGCCTCGGCGAGGCCGTCGAGATCATGCGGGCGAAGAAGCACCCCGGCTTCCTGTGGCTCTTCGAGGACCTCGTCCACGAGGAGGCCCGCGCCACGCTGCGGACGACGGCCGAGCGGGCCGGCCTCCGGTACGCCTTCCCCGGCACGGGCATGGCCGGCGACCTGCTGCCCATTCCCGGACCCGCCCATCCCGACCTGACGTTCGCCCGCGTCCGCACCGACGAGCAGCTGCGGGCCTACGCCGACCTCCAGTCGCGCGCGTACGGCTTCCCGCTGGAAGAGGGCCGGGCCGGCCTGATCGGTTCCCCGCTCTGGAAGAACGGGCTGTACGCCTACCTGGCCCTGCGCGGCGACGAGCCGGTGGCCTGCGCCGCCACGGTCGAAGCGCGGGGCCGCCTGTTCACCGCGTTCGTCGCCACGGACCCGCGGTGGCAGCGCAGGGGCTACGGCGAGGCGGTCACCCGCAAGGCGCTCTACGAAGGCGCCCGCGCCACCGGGCTGACCCGTGCCACGCTGCACGCCACCGAGGCCGGAGCGCCCGTGTACCCCCGCATCGGGTTCAAGCCGAACTCGCCCATGCACTTCTACGGTCTCGACGGCTGACCCGCCTCGCCGGCCGTCCCGGACGCGGCGCCTCCCGAGGCGGCGCACGCCGCTTACCGGGCGCGGCCGGCGGCGCGCACAATGGCGGCATGTCGCACGAGCGGACCGACCCCCTGTGCCTGCTCTCCCCCGACGACCTCCGCCGCCGCACGAGCGCGAAGTGGCGGACGTACCCGCCGGACGTCCTGCCCCTGTGGGTCGCGGAGATGGACGTACCCCTTCCGGAGCCCGTGGCCCGGGTCCTGACCGAGGCCGTCGCCCTCGGTGACACCGGGTACGCGACAGGCGCGGGATACGCCGAGGCCCTCGCCGCGTTCGCCCGGGAGCGCTGGGGCTGGGGCGGGGTCGCGCCGGAGCGTACGGCCGTGGTGGCCGACGTGATGCGCGGCGTCGTCGAAGTGCTGCGGCTGGTGACCGGGCCGGGGGACGCGGTGGTGGTCACCCCGCCGGTCTACCCGCCGTTCCACGCCTTCGTCGCGCACGAGGGACGGCGCGTCGTGGCGGCGCCGCTGGACGGCGCGGGACGGCTGGATCCCGGCGGGCTGGAGGCCGCCTTCCGACAGGTCGTGGCGGGCGGGCGGCGCGCCGCGCTGCTGCTGTGCGGCCCGCACAACCCGACCGGGACCGTCCCCACGCGGGAGGAGCTCACGGCGGTCGCGGAGTCGGCGCGGCGGTACGGGGTGCGGGTCGTCGCCGACGAGGTCCACGCGCCGCTGGTGCCGCCCGGGGCGGAGTTCGTGCCGTACCTGTCGGTGCCGGGGGCGGAGGACGCGTTCTCGGTGCTGTCCGCGTCCAAGGCGTGGAACCTGGCCGGGCTCAAGGCCGCGCTGGTCGTCGCGGGGCCGGAGGCCGCCGCCGACCTGCGCCGGATGCCGTCCGAGGTCGGTCACGGCCCCTCCCACCTCGGCGTGCTGGCCCATACCGCCGCCCTGCGGCACGGCGGCGAATGGCTGGACGCCCTCCTCGGCGGGCTGGACGCGAACCGCCGGCTGCTCGGCGACCTGCTCGCGCGGCACCTGCCGGACGTGGGGTACCGGCCGCCGGAGGGCGGTTACCTCGCGTGGCTGGACTGCCGACGGACGGACCTGGGCGACGACCCGGCGGCCGTCTTCCTGGAGCACGGGCGGGTCGCGCTCACCTCGGGCCCGCCCTTCGGCACGGGCGGCGCCGGACACGTCCGGCTGAACCTGGCCACGTCGCCCGGGGTGCTGACGGAGGCGGTCCGCCGGATGTCCGCCACGGTGCGGCGGCGGGCGGCCGGCTGACGGGACGGCGGTTCGCCCCTCCCGGCCCCTTCGGGCCCCTTCGGCCCCGGCCCGGTCGTCCGCCGGCGCCCTGCTCCGCCCGCGCGACGGCCACGCCCCGCCGTGCGCCATCCGGCGCACAAAGCGGATGGTCCGCCTCCGCCGCTGGGTACACTCGCCGCGCGTTGCTCGGCGAGGGAGGCCGTACTCATGGGGTGCGGCGATCCGTCCCGTCGCGCTCTCTTCGTACGGGTCCGCCGGAGTGCGGGTGACGCTCACCGGACGGTCCGGAGACGACGACACACGAGGAGAGCAGTCATGGCCGAGGTCAAGCTGGCCGCCGAAACGCGCACCGATTTCGGCAAGGGCGCCGCCCGTCGCATCCGCCGGGACGACAAGGTACCGGGGGTCATCTACGGCCACGGCGCCGACCCGAAGCACGTGACGCTCGACGGGCACGCCCTGATGATGGCGCTGAAGACGCCGAACGTGCTGCTCCGCCTGGATCTCGGCGGCAAGGGCGGCGAGTTGGTGATCCCGAAGGAGGTGCAGCGCGACCCGCTGAAGGGCTTCCTGATCCACGCGGACTTCCTCGCCGTCAAGAAGGGCGAGAAGGTCACCGTCGAGGTGCCGGTGCACACGGAGGGCGAGCTGGCCCCCGGCGGCAACCTGCTGGAGCACATGCTCAACGCGCTGCCCGTCGAGGCGGAGGCCACGCACATCCCGGAGGGCCTCACGGTGTCGATCGAGGGCCTGGAGGCCGGGCACACCGTGCGGGCGGGGGACGTGCCGCTGCCGCGGGGCACGACGCTGGCCGTCGACGAGAGCACCGCCGTGCTCCAGGTCGTCGCGGCGCAGACCGAGGCGGCGCCGGAAGAGGAAGCGGAAGGAAGAGAAGGAGGAGAAGCGGCGGAAGGGGCTCCCGCCGAGGCGGCGGCCGAGGCCGCCGCTCCGGCCGAGGAGTCCTGAGGCGGCCCGCCTGTCACCGGGAGGGGGCGGCGTCCACGCCGCGTGGAACCGCTCCCCCGGCGCCCTCCGGCACTCCCGACGCCCCGGCGTTCCCGGCTTTCCCGGGTACGCCGGGGCGTTCCCGTCTCGCTACGCCGACAGCGCGGCCCCGCCGTCCGCGGCGTCGTCCTCCGGCAGGGACGCCGCCGCCAGCGCGTCCAGGGAGAGGCCGAGCGCCGCCGCCAGGGCCGCCACCGTGAAGAAGGCGGGGGTCGGCGCCCGGCCCGTCTCGATCTTGCGCAGGGTCTCCGCGGAGACGCCGGCCGCCGCGGCGACCTCCACCATGCTGCGTTCGCCCCGGGCCTGGCGGACGAGCGCGCCGAAGATCTCGCCGCGTCGGCGTTCCCAGGGGGTCAGAGGAGTTCTCACCATGGACGTGATACTAATAC
Source organism: Streptomyces sp. URMC 126 (assembly GCF_051386555.1). Taxonomy (NCBI): domain Bacteria; kingdom Bacillati; phylum Actinomycetota; class Actinomycetes; order Kitasatosporales; family Streptomycetaceae; genus Streptomyces; species Streptomyces sp. URMC 126. The sequence continues at coordinate 6,635 of NZ_JBPQTX010000077.1, read as the reverse complement.
CGGGATACAAATACCGGTATAAGAATCGTGCGGGCGGGAGACCGGTCCGGACGGGAAACGGACGAGGGGAGCGTCGGACATGGTCGAGATCAAGAGCGACGGTGAGCTGGAGGCGATGCGCGAGGCGGGCCGGGTGGTGGCCCACGCGCTCGCCGCCGTACGGGAGGCGGCGGCGGTCGGGGTACGGCTCCGGGAGCTGGACGAAGTGGCCCACGAGGTGCTGCGGAAGGCGGGCGCGGAGTCGCCGTTCCTCGGCTACCGGCCGTCCTTCGCCCCCGTGCCGTTCCCGGGGGTGATCTGCACGTCCGTCAACGACGCGGTGGTCCACGGCATACCCACCGGGTACCGGCTGCGCGACGGCGACCTGGTCAGCGTCGACTGCGGCGCCCGGCTGGACGGGTGGACGGGCGACTCGGCGATCAGCTTCACCGTCGGGACGGCCCGCCCGGCCGACACCGAGCTCATCGCCCGCACCCAGGAGGCCCTGGACGCCGGCATCGCCGCGGCGCTCGCCGGCAACCGCATGGGCGACATCTCGCACGCCGTCGGCACCGTCGCGGCGAAGGCGCGCTGCGGCATGCCGGCCGACTTCGGCGGGCACGGCATCGGACGGCAGATGCACGAGGACCCGCACGTGCCCAACCGCGGGCGTCCCGGCCGGGGTTTCCCGCTGCGGCACGGTCTGGTGCTGGCGATCGAGCCGATGCTGATGGCCGGCGGCAGCGACGCCTATCACACCGCGGACGACGGGTGGACGCTGCTCACCTCGGACGGCAGCCGCGCGGCCCACATCGAGCACACCGTGGCGATCACGGACGACGGTCCGCGGATCCTCACCCTGCCCTGAGCGCGGCCCCGGCGGCGTCGTCGGCCCCGCCGGCCCTCTCCGCCCCGCCGAACTCGCGCAGCGCCTCCCGCACGATCGCCTCCAGCCGGGCGTGGTGGGCGCCGCGCCAGTACACCCGCTCGCAGGCCGCGCACTGCGCGAAGACGTCGTAGCTGCGGCGCGTGCCGTGCTCCAGGAGCTCGCCGACGGAGTCCTTGTCGGCGTCCCGGAGTTCGCCGTTGCAGGCGGTGCAGCGGGTCCACGGCGCGAGGGGCGGGGCGAACCGGCCGAGGACGTCGCGCAGTTGGTCGTCGGGCTTGTCGCTGTAGACGTAGGCGCCGGCCCAGAGCTCGCGGCGGCGCAGCAGGCCGCGGTCGCGGGAGAGCATCACCCGGCGCTCCGCGGCGGAGCGGGCGGCGAGCGCGGGGTCGCCGATGTCCTCGCTCTCGTAGGCGGCGTCGACGCCCAGCAGGCGCAGCCGCCGGGCCAGCGTTCCGAGGTGGACGTCCAGCAGGAAGCGCAGCGGCGCGCCGGGGACCCGCTGCGGACGTTCGACCGCCCGTACCTCCACCGCCTCGCCCGCTCCCGGCACATGGGACACGGCCACCTCACGGCCGTCGACCAGCAGCCGGCCGGCCTCGGTGAGGGGCATGCCCAGCGACTCGATCACATGCCCGAGCGACGACGATCCGTCGGTGACGACGGTCATCCGCTCGGCCCGGCGTTCGGCGGGGACGAACAGCCGCAGTTCGGGGGCGAAGGTCACGGTGATCTCGGGTCGGTTCACGGCTTCAGCATGCCATGGGAGCTCGGGGGCCTTCGCGGGGCGTCCCGGCCCCGCTCCCCCGGGCCCCGGGGGCGGCGGGCTGTGTACGGTCGTGTCGTGCGGAGGGCCCCGCAGCGACGCGTCAGGAGGAAGAACGTGAGGAAGCACCGCAGGCTCCGGTCGCCGTTGGCCGCGCTGGTCGTGCTGGCGGCCGTCGCCGGTGGGGCCACCGCGTGCGGGGGCGGGAACGACGACGGCCCCCGGGACCGCGGGGCCGCCTCGGGCCGTCCGTCGTCGCCGGCGGCCGACCGGAAGTCCCAGGACAAGACCGGCGACCAGGACCCCGCCCGCTTCGCCCCCGAGGTGAAGCGGTACGCCAAGGAGGCCGGCGTCAGCGCGCAGCTGGTGATGGCGGTCCTCTACAACGAGGCGTACAAGCCGCACGACCCGGAGTTCGAGAAGTCCTGGCAGAAGATGAAGCCCGACTCCGCGTTCGGGGTCGCCAACATGCACCGGGCCGCCTACGAGGAGACCAGGCGCGGACGCCCGTTCGCGAACCGCAGCTGGTTCGATCTGCCGGACGACCCCGCGCTGGCCATCCGGGCGGAGTCCTGGCACCTGCGCGACCTGGCCGCCCAACTGCCGAAGTCCTGGCCGGGGTCGTACACCAAGGAGGAGCTGATGGCCCTCGGGTACAACGCGGGCGCGGGCAACATGGCGGCGTTCGCCCGTGGGGTGAAGCCCGGGCCGCAAGCCGGTTCGTACCTCGCGAACCTGCGCGGGAACTGGTCGAAGGCCGCGGCGGCGCTGCGGGCCTCCGGCTGACGTTCGAGCCGGCGCTCCGGCGGTCGGTCCGTCGCGCGCCGCCCATGTCCCCCGGCGGCCCTCCCGCGTTGCTCAGGGTGCGCGTCCGCGAGCGGGCGCGCGCCGAGCGACGCCGAGAGGGAGTACGTCAGCCATGCGCCCACGTCCGCACCGGTTCCGCCGACCCGCCCCGGACGGCAAGGACCCGTCCGCCCGGAGGAACGCCCCGTCCGCGGAGGAGGACGGCAGTCTATGGGCCTACCTGCGCGGCGGAGCGCTCCGCCGGGAGGAGGCGCGGCACGGCTTCGAGTGGGCCGCGCCGCACCACAAACGCCTGTCGAAGGCCCATCCCACCGACTGGCTCACCAACCACGCGACGACCGGGGGCACGCTCCGCGTCAACCTCACGTGGAGCATGCACACCGGCCCGGGCGGTGACGGGCCGACGGGGCTGCTGCGCAGCCTCTTCGCCCCGCTGGGCGCCTCGGTGCAGGTGCACGGCCCGGCCGTGGTCTCCGCCGACCTGGACCTGGCCTGCCTCTACGAACTCACCGACGGCACCAAGGGCGTGGTGCAGCCGCTGGGCGGCTTCCACGGCGACCTGTACCGGCCGCCGTACATCTCGCTGAGCGCGGACAGCCGGTTCGGCGGCCCGATGGGCGAGACGCTGTACATCAACCTGGACAAGCGGGACGAGTTCCGGCGGATGCTGGTCTTCGTCTACAACTACGACTGCACGCCGGTCTTCGGACGGGTGGACAGCGTGCTCACGTTCTACCTGCCGGACGGCCACCAGTTCGCCGTGGAACTGAGGGAGCGGGTGCCGCAGGCCCGTTCGTGCGCCGTGGCGCTGATCGAGAACCGGCACGGGCACCTGACGGTGCGCCGGGAGGCGACGTACGTGTACGGGTTCCAGTCCGACCTCGACCGGTTGTACGGGTGGGGCATGCGGTGGGCGCGGGGGCACAAGCGGCCGTGACGGGCCCGGGCCCGCCCCCGCCCCACGGACCACAGGTGCCGCCTACGCCACCGGCACGGGATCGAGCAGACGCCGCCGCAGGGCGCCGACCAGGGCGTCGTCCACGCCCAGCACCCCGGCGGCGTACCCCCGCACGGACCCGTGCCGCCGGGCCAGGCCGTCGAGGAAGAGGCGCATCACCTCGGCGGGTGCCGTGCCGTAGCCGGGCCAGGTGAGCTCGCGTCCCGGGTGCCCGGCCCGCCAGTCGGCGACGAGCCGCGCGGTGGCGCGGCCGGTGAGGGTGAAGTCCTCGACGACGTGGGCCTCTTCGACCCCCAGCAGGGTCAGGACGAGGGCGGCGAGCAGGCCGGTGCGGTCTTTGCCGGAGGCGCAGTGGAAGACCACCGCGCCTTCCCCGGCTCCGGCGATGACGTCGAGGGCGCGGCGCAGTTCGACGGCCCCGTCGTGGGCGACCTCCAGGTAGCGCTCGGCGAGGTAGGGGCCCGCGGCGATCTCGGGGCCGAGGGCGGCCTGGTCGTAGGGCCGGTGTTCGATGCTGAGGTTGTGCCAGGTGTAGGACGGGTGCTCGGGCGCCCGCCCGGCGGCGTCGATCTCCCAGGGGTAGCGCAGGTCGACGACGGTGCCGACGCCCAGGGCCAGGAAGCGGTCCAGGTCCGCTCCGGCGAGCTTGCCCAGCGAGTCGGAGCGGTAGAGCCGCCCCCGGCGCACCGTGGCTCCGTCGCGGGTCGGATAGCCGCCCAGGTCACGGAAGTTGTGCAGGCGCTCGAACGTCAGGTGTCTGTCCATGGGCGCACCCTACGGGCCCGCCCACGGCGGTGGGTGCGACGTACGTCACGCGTCACGCGCCTCCGTGCGGCGGCGCTCGCGGTGGGCGCGGACCCGGCCCCGGCTGGCGCAGGCCGCCGCGGGGCACCAGCGGCGGCGGCCGGTGGGGTTGGCGAACAGGCCGCGGCAGTCGTGTTCCGGGCAGACGGCCAGCGCGGCGCGCTCGGGGCCGGTGAGGTGGTCGACCGCCTGGCGGACGATCCGGGCGAGGGCGGCGGCGGTGTCGGCCGGGGGCTCGCGGAGCAGCCGGTCGGTGACGGTGAGGCGTACGGGGTCGGGGTGTTCCGCGAGGAAGCGGGTGGTCTCCGCGACCGCGCCGGCCGGTGGGGTCGCGCCCTCGACGACGGGCAGGGCGAGGAGGCGGAGGGTCTCGCGTACGGCCCGGGCCCGGGCGGCGTCGGCCTCGTCCGGGGGGCGGACGGGGGTGAGCCGGACGTGCTCGAACCACTCCCCCAGCCGCTCGGGCGTGGCGACGCGTTCGACCGGGCGGGGGCCGAACGTCCGCCCCTTCGTGGCGAGGAAGTCGAGCCAGGTCGCCCCGAGGTCGAAGCGGAAGGCCGGGTGCTCTGCTGCGGGCATACCCACGATCGTAACGGCTGATGCGTTACATTGGCCGCCGTCACCGATGTAACGGCTCAGGCGTTACACATTCAGGGGTGGGAGAGAAGCCATGACGGAGAACACGGAGGGCACCGGCACGGCCGGTGCCGCACCACGGGCGGCGACGTTCGACCGCGCCGCGGGGTACCGGCTGCTGGAGGTGCTCCAGGACGAACGCACCAGAGAGGCGACGCTCCCCGGCCTGGAGCGGATGGCGCCGGGCTTCGCCGACTGGGTCGTCACCAGCCTCTTCGGGGGCACCTACCAGCGCCCCGGACTGCCGCTGCGCGACCGGCAGATCGCCAACCTGGCCGCCCTCGCCGCGCTGGGCGGGGTGGAGCCGCAGCTGACCGGGCACGTCACCACGGGCCTGCGGGTGGGGCTGACGGCGGAGGAGATCGTCGAGGTCTTCGTGCACTTGGCCCCTTACGTCGGCGTGCCGAAGGCGGTGGCCGCGCTGCGCGCCGCCGCACCGGCGCTCGCGGCCGGCATCGACGCCGAGGTCGGGACCGGCGCACGGGCCACTGCGGGAGGTGCCGCGTGAACGCCGTCGTCCGGACGGTGCTCGGCGACGTCCCCGCGAACGCGCTGGGCCTGGTCGACGCCCACGACCACCTCTTCCTGCGCAGCCCCCTGCTGCCCGGCCGGGAGCTCGACGACCCCCGGGCGGCGGAGGCGGAACTGCGCGCCTTCGCCGCGGCGGGCGGCGGGACGGTGGCGCAGTGGACGCCGCGCGGCATGGGGCGGCGGGCGGCCGACGTCGTGGCGGCGTCCCGGGCCGCGAACGTCCACGTCGTCCTGGCCACCGGCATGCATCAGGCGGCGCACTACGAGCCGTCACGCCTTCCCGTCCGCCCGGAGACGCTGGCGGAGCGGTTCATCGCGGATCTGACGACGGCTCCGGTCCGGGCCGGTCTGGTGAAGGTCGCCGGCGGGTTCCACGGCCTCGACGAGCACGCGCGGCACACCATGACGGCCGCCGCCGCGGCCCACCACGCGACGGGTGCGCCGGTGGCCGTCCACCTGGAACTGGGCACGGCGCCGCTGGAAGTACTCGATCTGCTCTGCGGCACGCTCGGCATGCCGCCCGGCGCCGTGATCCTCGGCCACCTGGGCCGCTGCCCCGACGCTCGCGTGCAGCGGGACGCCGCCCGGGCGGGGGCGTTCCTGGCGTTCGACGGCCCCTCGCGCGCCCACCACGCCACCGACTGGCGGCTGTTCGACCAGCTGGCCGCCCTGGCCGACGCCGGGCACGCGGACCGGCTGCTGCTCGGCGGCGACACCACGACGTCCGGCGCCCGGTCGGTCGACGGGGGCCCGGGCATGCCGTACCTGCCGCGCGTGCTCCGGCCGCGGCTGGCCCGGGAGTTCGGGGAGGAATTCGCCGCCCGGGTGTTCGAGCACAATCCGGCCCGCGCCTTCGCCCTGCGCCACACGCCTCCGCCGGGGCGACCCGGCGGAGGCGCTGGATAGCGGGGGAAGCGGGCGGGCGGCGTATGGGCCCGCCCGCTTCCCTGCCGCCACGTAACGGCGGGCACGGGCGGTGCTCCGTTCGGCCCAGACGCTCGTCTCACCTCACGGCGCGTCACCTGACGAGGCGACACCTGACCACCCGTCGGATCGAATCCGACGTCACGTCAGCTGACGTTCCGTCGGATGCGCCCCTCCGTTTGCGGCTCCCCCGAACCGGCCGCAGGGTGGCGCCAGGAACCCCTCTCCGAAGGAGCCCCGATGGACGCCCTCCGCAGAACCGGTCTTCTCACGGCGACGGCCCTGTGCGCCGCCCTGGCCGTCGTCCCCGCTCTCGCGGACACCCCGCCCGCCGTCCCCACCCC
>NZ_JBPQTX010000076.1:0-25220 GCF_051386555.1 Streptomyces sp. URMC 126 | reverse complement strand
CCCCCCCCCCACCCCCGAACCGCGCTCCGCGCGGTTGCCCTCAAACGCCGGACGGGCTGAATAGGGCGCCCTATTCAGCCCGCCGCAGGCGACCCCTACCGCACGAACACCCCCGCGTCCCCCGCCAGGTCCAGGAAGTACTGCGGCGCGACTCCGAGTACCAGGGTCACGGCCACTCCCACCGCGATCGTCACCGACGTCAGGGCGCTCGGCACCGCTACCGTCGGGCCGTCCGCGCGGGGCTCGTTGAAGAACATCAGGACGATCACTCGGATGTAGAAGAACGCGGCGATCGCCGACGACACCACGCCCACGATGACCAGCGGAGCGCCGCCGCTCGCGGCCGCCGCCTTGAAGACGGCGAACTTGCCGGCGAAGCCGCTGGTGAGCGGGATGCCGGCGAAGGCGAGCAGGAAGACGGCGAAGACGGCGGCCACGAGGGGGGAACGGCGGCCGAGGCCCGCCCACTTCGAGAGCTGCGTCGCCTCGCCGCCCGCGTCGCGCACCAGGGTCACGACGGCGAAGGCGCCGAGGGTGACGAAGGAGTAGGCGGCCAGGTAGAAGAGGACGGACGAGACGCCGTCGGGGCTGATGGCGATGACGCCGGCGAGGATGAAGCCGGCGTGGGCGATGGACGAGTAGGCGAGGAGCCGCTTCACGTCCGTCTGGGTGACGGCGACGATCGCGCCGACCAGCATCGTCAGGATGGCGACGCCCCACATCACCGGCCGCCAGTCCCAGCGCAGCCCGGGCAGGACGACGTACAGGAGCCGGAGCAGGGCGCCGAAGGCGGCGACCTTGGTGGCGGCGGCCATGAAGCCGGTGACGGGCGTGGGGGCGCCCTGGTAGACGTCGGGGGTCCACATGTGGAACGGCGCCGCGCCGACCTTGAAGAGCAGGCCCATGAGGACCATCGCGCCGCCGATGAGCAGCAGCGCGTCGTTGCCCGTGGAGGAGGCGAGGGCCGGGGAAACCGTGCGGACGGTGCCCGAGACGACGTCGGCGATGCCCGAGTACGTGACGGTGCCGGCGTAGCCGTAGAGCAGGGCCACGCCGAAGAGGAGGATCGCCGAGGAGAAGGCGCCGAGCAGGAAGTACTTGACCGCCGCCTCCTGCGAGAGCAGCCGCTTGCGGCGGGCCAGCGCGCACAGGACGTACAGCGGCAGGGAGAAGACCTCCAGCGCGACGAAGAGGGTCAGCAGGTCGTCGGCGGCGGGGAAAACGAGCATCCCGGCAACGGCGAACAGCAGCAGGGGGAAGACCTCGCTGGTCGTCCAGCCCGCCTTGACCGCCTCCTGCTCCGCCTCGCCGCCGGGCACCGCCGCGCCCTGGGCGGCGAAGGAGTCGACGGGGCGGCCGTGCGCGGCGGGGTCGAGCCGACGCTCGGCGAAGCCGAGGGCGGCGACCAGGGCGACGAGGAGAATCGTGCCCTGGAGGAACAGCGCCGGGCCGTCGACGGCGACCGCGCCCATCGCCGCCACGTGCGCCTTGTCGGTGGCGTAGCCCTTGGCGGCGAGCGCGACGACGGCGGCGAACGCGGCGGCGAGTCCGACGACGGTGACCGCCAGCTGGGCGAGGTGGCGGGACCGGCGTGGCAGGAACGCCTCCGCGAGGACGCCCACCACGGCGGCGCCGAGGACGATCAGCACCGGTGAGAGCTGGGCGTACTCGATGTGCGGTCCGGGGATCTTCGGGGCGTCGGCGAGGACCGCCGACACGGACGATTCCGTCCACAGGCTGTGGACGGCGGCTGCTCGGCTCACTTCGCGCCCTCCGCGGTGCTCACCCGGACGTCGGGCCGGGGGTCGGTCTGGTGGACCTGGGACATGGTGTGTTCGACGGCGGGGTCGAGGATCCGCGTCACGGGCTTCGGGTAGACGCCCAGGAAGAGGAGCAGGGCGATCAGCGGCGTGACGACGACGAGTTCACGGGCCCGCAGGTCGGGCATGCCCCGGACCGGCTCCTTCACCGGGCCCGTCATGGTGCGCTGGTAGAGCACCAGCACGTAGAGGGCGGCGAGGACGATGCCGACGGTGGCGACGATGCCCGCCGCCGGGTAGCGGCTGAACGTGCCGACCAGGACGAGGAATTCGGAGACGAACGGCGCCAGCCCGGGCAGGGACAGCGTCGCCAGGCCGCCGACGAGGAAGGTGCCCGCGAGGACCGGGGCGACCTTCTGCACCCCGCCGTAGTCGGCGATGAGCCGGGAGCCGCGACGGCTGATCAGGAAGCCCGCGACCAGCATCAGCGCGGCCGTGGAGATCCCGTGGTTGACCATGTAGAGCGTGGCGCCGCCCTGGCCCTGGGTGGTCATCGCGAAGACGCCCAGGATGATGAAGCCGAAGTGCGAGATCGAGGCGTAGGCGATCAGCCGCTTGATGTCGCGCTGAGCGACGGCGAGCAGGGCGCCGTAGAGGATACTGACCAGCGCCAGCGCGATGATCACCGGGGTGGCCCACTTCGACGCCCCGGGGAACAGCTGGAGGCAGAACCTCAGCATCGCGAAGGTGCCGACCTTGTCGACCACGGCGGTGATCAGGACGGCCACGGGAGCGGTGGCCTCGCTCATGGCGTTGGGCAACCAGGTGTGCAGCGGCCAGAGCGGCGCCTTGACCGCGAAGGCGAAGAAGAAGCCCAGGAACAGGGCCCGTTCGGTGACGGTGGCGAACGTCAGGTCGCCGGCGGCCCGGGCCCGGACGATCTCCTGGAGGGAGAAGGTGCCGCTGCCGAGCTGGTCGGCGGTGACCGCGTACAGGCCGACCACCGCGGCCAGCATGACCAGCCCGCCGACGAGGTTGTAGAGCAGGAACTTCACGGCGGCGCGGGAGCGGCGGGCCGCCGCCTCGCCCGCGTCGGCGGGTTCCCCGGTCCGGTCCCCGAAGCCGCCGATGAGGAAGTACATCGGGATGAGCATGGCTTCGAAGAAGACGTAGAAGAGGAAGACGTCGGTGGCCTCGAAGGAGATCACCACCATCGCCTCGACCATGAGGATCAGGGCGAACAGCCCCTGGGTGGGCCGCCAGCGCCGGTCGCCCGCCGCGGTCTCCAGGGGCTCGGCGTCGTGCCAGCCGGCCAGCATGACGAACGGGACGAGCAGCGCCGTCAGGGCGACGAGGACCACGCCGATCCCGTCGACGCCCAGCTCGTAGCGGACCCCGAAGTCGGCGATCCAGGCGTGCGATTCGGTGAGCTGGAACGTCTTCCCGTCCGGGTCGAAGCGGACGAGCTGGGCCGCGGCGAGGGCCAGGGTGGCCAGGGAGAAGACGAGCGCGAGCCATTTGGCCGCGTCCCGTCGCGCGGCCGGGACGGCGGCGGTGACGACCGCGCCCACGGCGGGCACCGCGGCCGTCGCGGTGAGCAGGGGAAATGACATGATCAAACCGCCCTCATCAGCAGGGTCGCGGCGATCAGCACCGCCGCGCCGCCGAACATCGAGACCGCGTACGACCGCGCGTAGCCGTTCTGCAGCCTGCGCATCCGGCCGGAGAGCCCGCCGACGCTGACGGCGGTCCCGTTGACGGCGCCGTCCACGACCGAGCGGTCGATCGCCTCCAGGCCGCGCGTGAGCTGCTCCCCGCCACGCACGAGGACGATGTGGTTGAAGTCGTCCTGGAGCAGGTCGCGGCGGGCCGCCCGGGTGAGCAGCGAGCCGCGCGGCGGGGTGACGGGAACGGGCTTGCGGCCGTACTGGAACCAGGCGAGCGCCACACCGATCACCAGGACCACCATGGTCGCCCCGGTGACGGTCAGCGCGCTGACCGGGGAGTCGCCCTCCTCGTGCCCGGTGACGGGCTCCAGCCACTTCAGGAAGGAGTCGTTGAGGGTGAACAGGCCGCCCGCGAAGACCGATCCGAAGGCCAGCAGAATCATCGGGATCGTCATCGACTTGGGCGACTCGTGCGGGTGCGGGAGCTCCCCCGCGCCGCGGGATTCCGCGGCGGGCTCCGCGCTGGGCGCGTCCGGCGAGGGGGCCGGGGCCCACCGCTTCTCACCGAAGAAGGTCATGATCATCACGCGCGTCATGTAGTACGCGGTGATGGCCGCGCCCAGCAGGGCCGCGCCGCCGAGGATCCAGCCCTCGGTGCCGCCCTTGGCGAAGGCCGCTTCGATGATCTTGTCCTTGGAGAAGAAGCCCGACAGGCCGGGGAACCCGATGATGGCGAGGTACCCGAGCCCGAAGGTGACGAAGGTGACCGGCATGTACCGCCGGAGACCGCCGTAACGGCGCATGTCCACCTCGTCGTTCATGCCGTGCATGACCGACCCGGCGCCGAGGAACAGCCCGGCCTTGAAGAAGCCGTGCGTCACCAGATGCATGATCGCGAAGACGTAGCCGATCGGGCCGAGCCCGGCGGCGAGCACCATGTAGCCGATCTGCGACATCGTCGAACCGGCCAGCGCCTTCTTGATGTCGTCCTTCGCACAACCGACGATCGCACCGAAGAGGAGCGTGACCGCCCCGACCGTGACCACGGCCAGCTGGGCGTCCGGCGCTCCCTCGAAGATCGCGCCGGACCGGGTGATCAGGTACACGCCGGCGGTCACCATGGTGGCCGCGTGGATCAGGGCGGAGACCGGGGTCGGGCCCTCCATGGCGTCCCCGAGCCAGCTCTGCAGCGGCACCTGGGCCGACTTGCCGCAGGCGGCGAGCAGCAGCATCAGGCCGATGGCGGTGAGCTTGCCCTCCCCCGCCCGGTCCGCGTCGCCGAGCACCGGATCGAAGGCGAAGGTGCCGAACGTGGTGAACATCAGCATGATCGCGATCGACAGACCGACGTCGCCGACGCGGTTGACCAGGAACGCCTTCTTGGCGGCGGTCGCGGCGCTCGGCTTGTGCTGCCAGAAGCCGATCAGCAGGTAGGACGCCAGGCCGACGCCCTCCCATCCGACGTACAGCAGGAGGTAGTTGTCGGCGACCACGAGCAGCAGCATCGCGGCGAGGAAGAGGTTCAGGTAGCCGAAGAAGCGGCGGCGCCGCTCGTCGTGCTCCATGTACCCCACGGAGTAGAGGTGGATCAGCGTGCCCACGCCCGTGATCAGCAGGACGAAGGTCATGGACAGCTGGTCGAGGTGGAAGCCGACGTCGGCGCGGAAGCCGCCGACCGGCACCCACTGGAAGACGGTGACGTCCAGCGCGCGGTCTTCGCCCTCGCGGCCCAGCATGTCGGCGAAGAGCACCGCGCCGATAGCGAACGAGGCGGCCGCGAGCAGGGTGCCCAGCCAGTGCCCGGCCCGGTCCAGGGCCCGGCCGCCGCAGAGCAGGATCCCCGCCCCCAGCAGGGGCGCGAGGACGAGCAGTCCGATGAGGTTCTCCATTGGCGGCGTCCCCTTACAGCTTCAGCAGACTGGCGTCGTCGACGGAGGCCGAGTGGCGGGCGCGGTAGACCGACACGATGATCGCGAGTCCGACGACGACCTCGGCCGCGGCGACGACCATCGTGAAGAAGGCGATGATCTGGCCGTCGAGGTTGCCGTGCATCCGCGAGAAGGTGACGAACGCCAGGTTGCAGGCGTTCAGCATCAGCTCGACGCACATGAAGACGACGATCGCGTTCCGCCGGATCAGGACCCCGACGCCCCCGATGGTGAACAGCAGGGCGGACAGGTAGAGATAGCTGACCGGGTTCACTTGACGGCTCCCTTCCGGTCCTCGTCGCCGTCGCGCTCCAGCCACTCGCGCGACCGCCGCTCCAGCGCCGCGAGGTCCGCGAGCGCCTCGCCGGAGACGTCCCGCACCTGGCCGCGGGCGCGCAGCGTGGGGCTGACGCTGAGCTCGGACGGGGTGCCGTCCGGCAGCAGGGCGGGGATGTCGTTGGCGTTGTGCCGGGCGTAGGTGCCGGGGGCGGGCAGCGGCGCCACATGGGCGTTCTCGCGGACCCGCTGCCGCGACAGCTCCTTCTGGGTGGCGGCCCGGCGGATGCGCTCGCGGTGGGTGAGCACCATGGCGCCGACCGCGGCGGTGATCAGCAGGGCGCCGGTGATCTCGAAGGCGAAGACGTACTTGGTGAAGACCAGGGCGGCGAGCCCCTCGACGTTGCCGCCGGAGTTGGCCTGGCCGAGTCCGTCGAAGTGGTGCAGCGAGGCGTTGGCGATGCCGGCGATCAGCAGGATGCCGAAGCCCAGTCCGCACAGGGCGGCCAGCCACCGCTGGCCGCGGATGGTCTCGCGGAGCGAGTCGGCGGCGGTGACGCCGACGAGCATGACCACGAAGAGGAACAGCATCATGATCGCGCCGGTGTAGACGACGATCTGCACGATGCCCAGGAAGTAGGCGCCGTTGGCGAGGTAGAAGACCGCCAGCACGATCATCGTCCCCGCCAGGGACAGAGCGCTGTGCACCGCTTTCCTCATCAGCACGGTGGCCAGCGCGCCGCCGGTGGCGACGACCGCGAGGATCCAGAACTGGACGGCCTCGCCGGTGGAGGTGACGGAGTCCGCGGCGAGATTCACGCCTCCACCCCCTCTGAGGCGGGCTTCTCGCCCTTGCTCACGGCGACCTGCCGCTCGGTGCCGGGCGCCGCCTCGGTCACCAGCCCGCGGTAGTAGTCCTGTTCGGTCATACCGGGGAAGATCGCGTGCGGGGAGTCGACCATGCCGTCCTCCAGACCGGCGAGCAGCTCCTCCTTGGTGTAGATGAGCGATTCCCGGCTCTTGTCCGCCAGTTCGTACTCATTGGTCATGGTGAGCGCCCGGGTCGGGCACGCCTCGACGCACAGCCCGCACAGGATGCAGCGCAGGTAGTTGATCTGGTAGACGCGCCCGTACCGCTCGCCCGGCGAGTAGCGCTCCTCGTCCGTGTTGTCCGCGCCCTCGACGTAGATGGCGTCGGCCGGGCAGGCCCAGGCGCACAGCTCGCAGCCGATGCACTTCTCCAGCCCGTCCGGGTGGCGGTTGAGCTGGTGGCGGCCGTGGAAGCGCGGCGCGGTGGGCTTCTTGTACTCCGGATACTGCTCGGTCAGCCGCTTCTTGAAGACGTCCTTGAACGTCACCCCGAAACCGGCCACGGGGTTCTTGCGGGGACGCGGGGCGTCCTCACGGGCAGACTCAGGCACCGCCGGCCTCCTTTCCGTCACGAGATCCGTCACTCACAGTGTGCACCCCGCCACTGACAGAGACCTCGCTGAGCTCCCGGTCGCGCCGCGACCTGCGGCGCGGTACCGGCGGCAGCGTCTGGCCGGGCAGCGGCGGCACCGGGTAGCCGCCGGCCATGGGGTCGAACTCGCCGTCGCCGTCGGGCGTTTCCTCGCCCTGCTCGCCCCGGACCCGGAAGAGGTCGGCGACGAAGGAGACCAGCAGGATCGCGACGACCGCGCCCGCGACGTAGAGGACGATCGACTGGAAGTCGTAGTCCTCGTTCCGCAGCGCGCGTACCGTCGCGACGAGCATCAGCCAGACCATCGAGACCGGGATGAGGATCTTCCAGCCCAGCTTCATGAACTGGTCGTAGCGCAGCCGGGGAAGCGTCGCGCGCAGCCAGATGAAGAAGAACAGCAGCAGCTGGAGCTTGATGACGAACCAGAGCATCGGCCACCAGCCGTGGTTCGCGCCCTCCCAGAACGCCGAGATCGGGTACGGCGCCCGCCAGCCGCCCAGGAAGAGCGTCACCGCGACCGACGAGACCGTCACCATGTTCACGTACTCGGCGAGCATGAACATCGCGAACTTGATCGACGAGTACTCGGTGTTGAACCCGCCGACCAGGTCGCCCTCGGACTCGGGCAGGTCGAACGGCGCCCGGTTCGTCTCGCCGACCATCGCGACGATGTAGACGATGAAGGAGACCGGCAGCAGCAGCACGTACCAGCGGTTGTGCTGCGCGTCCACGATCGCCGAGGTGGACATCGAGCCGGAGTAGAGGAAGACGGCGGCGAACGAGAGGCCCATCGCGATCTCGTAGGAGATCATCTGGGCGCAGGAGCGGAGCCCGCCGAGCAGCGGGTACGTCGAGCCGGACGACCAGCCGCCGAGCACGATCCCGTAGATGCCGACGGAGGCCGTGGCCAGGATGTAGAGGACGCCGATGGGCAGGTCGGTGAGCTGCATCGTGGTCCGGGTGCCGAAGATCGACACCTCGTCGCCGGCCGGGCCGAACGGGATCACCGCGATCGCCATGAACGCCGGGACGGCCGCGACGATCGGCGCCAGCACGTACACGACCTTGTCGGCGCGCTTGACGACGATGTCTTCCTTGAGCATCAGCTTTACGCCGTCGGCCAGGGACTGGAGCATGCCCCAGGGGCCGTGCCGGTTGGGGCCGATGCGCAGCTGCATCCAGCCGATCAGCTTGCGTTCCATGACGATCGACACCAGCACCGTCAGCATCACGAACGCGAAGCAGAAGACGGCCTTGACGACCACCAGCCACCAGGGGTCGTGGCCGAACATCGAGAGGTTCTCGACGGCCAGGCCGAGCGGGGAGCCGGGCTCCCCCGGCCGGACCGCGTCCACGGCGGGGATCACGACAGCACCTCCGGTCCCTCGGGGTCCCCGCCGGGTGCGATGCGTACGGCCTCCCCGGGGCGCGCCCCGGTGTCGGAGGCGACGCCGCCGCCCGTGGAGTTGAGCGGGAGCCAGACCACGCGGTCCGGCATGGGCGTGATCAGCAGCGGCAGCCGGACGGTGCCGGCGGGGCCGGTGACGGCCAGCGGCTCGCCGTCCGCGACGCCCGTCTCGGCCGCCGTCGCCGGGGAGAGCCGGGCGACGGCGGGGTGCCGGGTGGCGGCCAGGGCGTCGTCGCCGTCCTGGAGCCGGCCCTGGTCGAGCAGCAGCCGGTGGCCGGCGAGCACGGCTTCGCCCGGGCCGGCGGCGGGCGCCGGGCGGGCCGGTTCGGCGGGGTCGGCGGCGCGGGCGCCGGTCCAGCGGCCCAGCCGGGCCATTTCGGCGCGGGCGGCGCGGACGTCCGGCAGGCGCAAGGGCAAGGGCCCGGTGGCCTCCGCCGCCATCGTGTCGGCCAGCATGTGCAGCACGCGCAGGTCCGGCAGGACGTGCCGGCGGACCATCTGGTCGGGCTTGAGCGCGGCCTCGAACGGGCGGGCCCTGCCCTCCCAGTCGACGAACGTCCCGGACCGCTCGGCGACGGCCGAGACGGGGAAGACCACGTCCGCGCGGTCCGTCACCTCGCTCGGCCGCTGCTCCAGCGAGACCAGGAAGCCGACCGCGTCCAGCGCCTCGCGCGCCCGCGCCGGGTCGGGCAGGTCGGCGGGCTCCACGCCGGCGACGAGCAGGGCGCCCAACTCGCCGGTGGCGGCGGCCTCGACGATCTGCCCGGTGTCCCGGCCCGTGCCGCGCGGCAGCTCGGGCAGGCCCCAGACGGCGGCCGTCTCCTCGCGGGCGCGCGGGTCGGTGGCGGGCCGGCCGCCGGGCAGCAGCCCGGGCAGGGCGCCCGCCTCGACCGCGCCGCGCTCGCCGGACCGGCGCGGGATCCACACCAGCCCGGCGCCGGTCGCGGCGGCCGTGGCCACGGCGGCGGTGAGCAGGCCGGGCACCCCGGCCGTCCGCTCGCCGACGACGATCACGGCGCCTTCCGCGCGGAGCGCCTCGGCCGCGGCGCGCGCGTCCTGGGCGGTGCCGTCGGCGAGGGCGCGCAGCCACTCGGGCTCGGTGCCGGGGGCGGCGGGCAGCAGCGTGCCGCCGGCCTTCTCCAGGCCGCGCGTCGCGAACGGCGCGATGGCGAACGTCCGCTGGCCGTGCTTCCGCCACGCCTTGCGCAGCCGCAGGAAGACGCTCGGCGCCTCCTCCTCGGCCTCGAAGCCGACGAGCAGCACGGCCGGCGCCTTCTCCAGCGAGCGGTACGTCACCCCCTCGCCGTCGAGGTCCCGGCCGCGGCCGGCCACCCGGGCGGCCAGGAAGTCGGCCTCCTCGCCGCTGTGCACGCGGGCGCGGAAGTCGACGTCGTGCGTGCCGAGGGCGACGCGCGCGAACTTGGCGTACGCGTAGGCGTCCTCCAGCGTCAGCCGGCCGCCGGTCAGCACCCCGGCCCGGCCGCGCGCGGCGTTCAGCCCGCGGGCCGCCGCCTCCAGCGCCTCCGGCCAGCTCGCCGGCTCCAGGACGCCCTCGGCGTTACGCACCAGCGGCGTCTCCAGCCGCTCCGGCCGCTGCGCGTACCGGAACGCGAAGCGGCCCTTGTCGCACAGCCACTCCTCGTTGACCTCCGGATCCTCCTGCGCGAGCCGGCGCATCACCTTGCCGCGCCGGTGGTCGGTGCGCGTCGCGCAGCCGCCGGAGCAGTGCTCGCAGACCGTCGGCGACGAGACGAGGTCGAACGGCCGGGCGCGGAACCGGTACGCCACCGAGGTCAGCGCGCCCACCGGGCAGATCTGGATGGTGTTGCCCGAGTGGTACGAGAAGAAGGGGTCACCCTCGCCGGTGCCCACCTGCTCCAGCGCCCCGCGCTCCAGCAGCTCGATCATCGGGTCGCCCGCGATCTCGTTGGAGAACCGGGTGCAGCGGGCGCAGAGCACGCACCGCTCGCGGTCCAGCAGGATCTGCGGCGAGACCGGCACCGGCTTCTCGTAGGTGCGCTTGCGGCCCTCGAACCGGGTGTCGGCCTGCCCGGCGGTCATCGCCTGGTTCTGCAGCGGGCACTCGCCGCCCTTGTCGCAGACCGGGCAGTCCAGCGGGTGGTTGATGAGCAGCAGCTCCATCACCCCGCGCTGCGCCTTCTCGGCGACGGGCGAGCTCATCTGCGTCTTCACCACCATCCCGTCGGTGCAGGTGATGGTGCAGGACGCCATGGGCTTGCGCTGGCCCTCGACCTCCACGATGCACTGCCGGCAGGCGCCCACCGGGTCGAGCAGCGGGTGGTCGCAGAACCGGGGGATCTCGATGCCCACCAGCTCGGCGGCCCGGATGACGAGCGTGCCCTTGGGGACGGAGACCGGGATGCCGTCGATGGTGACGGACACCAGGTCGTCGGGGGGTACGGCCGCGTTCCCCCCGCCGGAGGGCGCGGACGTGGTGACGGTCATACGTGCACCTCCGGGTGCGACTGGTCGGCCCACACCGTGGACTTCGCCGGGTCGAAGGGGCAGCCACGGCCCCTGACGTGCTGCTCGTACTCGGCCCGGAAGTACTTCAGCGAGGAGAAGATCGGGCTCGCCGCGCCGTCGCCGAGCGCGCAGAACGACTTGCCGTTGATGTTGTCGGCGATGTCGTTGAGCTTGTCGAGGTCGGTGAGCCGGCCGCGGCCCGCCTCGATGTCCCGCAGCAACTGGACGAGCCAGTACGTCCCTTCGCGACAGGGGGTGCACTTGCCGCAGGACTCGTGCGCGTAGAACTCGGTCCACCGGGTGACCGCCCGGACGACGCAGGTGGTCTCGTCGAAGCACTGGAGCGCCTTGGTGCCGAGCATCGAGCCGGCCGCGCCCACCGCCTCGTAGTCCAGCGGCACGTCCAGGTGCTCGTCGGTGAGCAGCGGGGTCGAAGAGCCGCCTGGCGTCCAGAACTTGAGCCGGTGGCCCGGACGCATCCCGCCGCTCATGTCGAGCAGCTGGCGCAGGGTGATCCCGAGCGGCGCCTCGTACTGGCCGGGGCGGGCGACGTGGCCGCTCAGCGAGTACAGCGTGAAGCCCGGGGACTTCTCGCTGCCCATCGAACGGAACCATTCCTTGCCCCGGTTGAGGATCGCGGGAACCGACGCGATGGATTCGACGTTGTTCACCACAGTGGGGCAGGCGTAGAGGCCCGCCACCGCCGGGAAGGGGGGTCGGAGCCGGGGCTGGCCGCGGCGTCCTTCGAGCGAGTCGAGGAGGGCCGTCTCCTCGCCGCAGATGTACGCGCCCGCGCCCGCGTGCACGGTGATGTCCAGGTCGACGCCGCTGCCGAGGATGTTCCGGCCGAGGTAGCCGGCCGCGTACGCCTCGCGGACGGCCTCGTGCAGCCTCCGCAGGACGGGGACGGTCTCGCCGCGCAGGTAGATGAAGGCCCGCTCGGAGCGGATCGCGTAGCAGGCGATGATCATTCCCTCGACGAGGGAGTGCGGGTTGGCGAAGAGGAGGGGGATGTCCTTGCAGGTGCCCGGCTCGGACTCGTCCGCGTTGACGACGAGGTAGTGCGGCTTGCCGTCGCCCTGCGGGATGAACTGCCACTTCATCCCGGTGGGGAAGCCCGCGCCGCCGCGGCCGCGGAGGCCGGAGTCCTTCACATAGGCGATCACGTCGTCCGGTGACATCGCCAGGGCCTTGCGCAGCCCCTGATAGCCGTCGTGCCGGAGATAGGTCTCCAGCGTCCAGGAGCGGGGCTCGTCCCAGAAGGCGCTGAGCACGGGCGCGAGCAGCTTCTCGGGGCCGTCCCCGCCTCCCCCGGCCTCCGGCCGCGGGGTCCCGCCGTAGTCGGTGGACACGGTCATTCCTCCCCCTCCTCGGTGGTCCCGGTCACCGGTCCGCTGGGGTGTGTGGGGTCCGAGGCGGACGTGGGCTGGGGTGCGTCGTGGGAGCTCGCATGCTCCGGGGGGCGCTCGCCCAACGGCGGTGCGCCGCGCGGCGGTCCGACGCGCGCCGCGCCGGTCTCGCCCTTCGCCAGCCGCAGCCCGGCCAGCGAGGCGTGTCCGGCGCCGCCGCTCGCCTCCACCGCGCCCGGCCGCTCGTCCGGGAAGCCGGCCAGGATGCGGGCGGTCTCCCGGTACGTGCAGAGCGGCGCCCCGCGCGTAGGCTCGACCGTGCGCCCGGCGCGCAGGTCGTCCACCAGGCGCTTGGCGCTCTCGACGGTCTGGTTGTCGAAGAACTCCCAGTTGACCATCACCACGGGCGCGAAGTCGCAGGCCGCGTTGCACTCGATGTGCTCCAGGGTGACCTTGCCGTCGCCGGTGGTCTCCCCGTTCTCCACGCCCAGGTGGGACTTGAGCGCGTCGAAGATGGCGTCACCGCCGAGCACCGCGCAGAGCGTGTTGGTGCACACGCCCACCTGGTAGTCACCGCTCGGTTTGCGGCGGTACATGGTGTAGAACGTCGCCACCGCCGTCACCTCGGCGGTCGTCAGGCCGAGTTGTTCGGCGCAGAAGCGGACGCCGGTGCGGGTGACGTACCCCTCCTCCGCCTGCACCAGGTGCAGCAGCGGCAACAGCGCGCTGCGGCTGTCGGGATACCGGCCGATCACCTCCCGCGCGTCGGCCTCCAGCCGGGCGCGCACGTCGGCGGGGTAGTCGGGTGCGGGGAGCTGCGGCATCCCCAGATGCGTCTCCGTCGTCACCGGTCGACGCCTCCCATCACAGGATCGATGGACGCCACCGCGACGATGACGTCGGCGACCTGGCCGCCCTCGCACATCGCCGCCATGGACTGGAGGTTGTGGAAGGAGGGGTCGCGGAAGTGGACCCGGTACGGGCGGGTGCCGCCGTCGCTGACGACATGGGCGCCCAGCTCGCCGCGCGGCGACTCGATCGCCGCGTACGCCTGCCCGGGCGGCACCCGGAACCCCTCCGTCACCAGCTTGAAGTGGTGGATCAGGGCCTCCATCGAGGTGCCCATGATCTTCTTGATGTGGTCGAGGGAGTTGCCCAGCCCGTCCGGCCCCAGGGCCAGCTGCGCCGGCCAGGCGATCTTCTTGTCCGCGACCATGACCGGCCCCGGCTCCAGCCGGTCCAGGCACTGCTCGATGATCCGCAGCGACTGCCGCATCTCCTCCAGCCGGATGAGGAGGCGCCCGTACGCGTCGCAGGTGTCCACCGTCGGGACGTCGAAGTCGTACGTCTCGTAGCCGCAGTACGGCTCGGACTTGCGCAGGTCGTGCGGGAGGCCGGCGGCGCGCAGCACCGGGCCGGTGACGCCGAGGGCCATGCAGCCGGTGAGGTCGAGGTAGCCGACATCCTGCAACCGGGCCTTGTAGGCGGGACTGCCGACCACCAGCTTGTCGTACTCGATCAGGTTCTTGCGCATCTTCTTCACGAACTCGCGCACCTGGTCGACCGCACCGGGCGGCAGGTCCTGAGCGAGGCCGCCGGGGCGGACGTACGCGTGGTTCATCCGCAGGCCGGTGACGAGCTCGAAGATGTCGAGGATCATCTCGCGGTCCCGGAAGCCGAAGATGGCGACCGTGGTGGCGCCGAGCTCCATGCCGCCGGTGGCGATGAACACCAGGTGCGAGGAGATGCGGTTGAGCTCCATGAGCAGCACGCGCAGCGTCGTCGCCCGGTCCGGGATCTGCTCCTCGATGCCGAGCAGCCGCTCCACGCCCAGGCAGTACACCGTCTCGTTGAAGAGCGGCATGAGGTAGTCCATGCGCGTCACGAAGGTGGTGCCCTGCGTCCAGTTGCGGAATTCGAGGTTCTTCTCGATGCCGGTGTGCAGGTAGCCGATGCCCGCGCGGGCCTCGGTGACGGTCTCGCCGTCGATCTCCAGGATCAGGCGGAGCACGCCGTGCGTGGAGGGGTGCTGGGGGCCCATGTTGACGACGATGTGCTCGTCGTCGGTCTTCCGGGCCGCGGTGACGACCTCGTCCCAGTCCCCGCCGGTGACGGTGTAGACGGGCCCCTCGGTGGTCTCGCGCGGGCCCTCGGTGCTCCTGGGACCCTGGGCGGTTGTCCCGGAGCCGCCCGGGCTCGTGGGGGATTCGCTGGTGGACATCAGCTGTACGACCTCCGCTGGTCCGGAGACGGGATCTGGGCGCCCTTGTACTCGACGGGGATGCCGCCGAGCGGGTAGTCCTTGCGCTGCGGGAAGCCCTGCCAGTCGTCCGGCATCATGATCCGGGTGAGCGCCGGGTGGCCGTCGAAGACGAGGCCGAAGAAGTCGTAGACCTCGCGCTCGTGCCAGTTGTTGGCCGGGTAGACGTCGACGACGGACGGCACGTGCGGATCGGCGTCGGGGGCGGTGACCTCCAGCCGGATCAGCCGGGCGTGCGTCACCGAGCGCAGGTGGTAGACGGCGTGCAGCTCGCGGCCCTTGTCCCCCGGGTAGTGGACGCCGCTGACGCCGGTGCACAGTTCGAAACGGAGCGCGGGGTCGTCGCGGAGCGTCCGGGCGACGCGCGGCAGGTGCTCGCGGGCGATGTGGAAGGTGATCTGGCCGCGGTCGACGACGGTCTTCTCGATGGCGTCCGACGGGACGACGCCCTGCTCCTCCAGCGCCCCCTCCAACTCGTCGGCCACCTCGTCGAACCAGCCCCCGTAGGGCCGGGCGGTCTCGCCGGGCAGCCGGACGGTGCGCACCAGGCGGCCGTAGCCGGTGGTGTCGCCGCCGTTGTTGGCGCCGAACATGCCCCTGCGGACGCCGATGACCTCGCCGGTGTCGCCGCGCTGGACGGGGACCCGCTGCTCGTCCGGACGGTCCTGCTCGCTCATGGCAGCAGCCCCTTCATCTCGATGAGCGGCAGGGACTTCAGCGCCGCCCGCTCGGTCTCCGCCTCGGCCTCGGCCCGGTGCGGGCCGAGCTTCTCGCCCTGGATCTTCTTGTGCAGCTTGAGGATCGAGTCCATGAGCATCTCGGGGCGCGGCGGACAGCCGGGCAGGTAGATGTCGACGGGGACGATGTGGTCGACGCCCTGGACGATCGCGTAGTTGTTGAACATGCCGCCGCTGGAGGCGCAGACGCCCATGGCGATGACCCACTTGGGGTTGGGCATCTGGTCGTAGACCTGGCGCAGCACCGGCGCCATCTTCTGGCTGACCCGGCCCGCGACGATCATCAGATCGGCCTGGCGGGGCGAGCCGCGGAACACCTCCATGCCGAAGCGGGCCAGGTCGTAGCGGCCGGCGCCGGTGGTCATCATCTCGATGGCGCAGCAGGCGAGGCCGAAGGTGGCGGGGAAGACCGACGCCTTGCGGACCCAGCCGGCGGCCTGTTCGACGGTGGTCAGCAGAAAGCCGCTGGGCAGCTTCTCCTCAAGACCCATGTGCGGTGGCCCCCTAGTCCCATTCCAGGCCGCCGCGCCGCCAGACGTAGGCGTAGGCGACGAAGACGGTGAGTACGAAGAGCAGCATTTCGACGAGGCCGAACAGCCCGAGGGAGTCGAAGGCGACGGCCCAGGGGTAGAGGAAGACGATCTCGATGTCGAAGACGATGAAGAGCATCGCCGTCAGGTAGTACTTGATCGGGAAGCGGCCGCCGCCGGAGGGCTGCGGCGTCGGCTCGATGCCGCATTCGTAGGCCTCGAGCTTGGCGCGGTTGTACCTCTTCGGCCCGATGAGCGATGCCATGACCACGGAGAAGATCGCGAAGCCGGCACCGAGGGCTCCCAGTACGAGGATGGGCGCGTAGGCGTTCACCGCTCCTCGCTCCTTCCAGTCGACGCTGACTGCTGGCTGACCGGACCTCCGCGCGGACCGCTCACCGGCGAACACCGCGGAAGGGTTCAGCGAAGATCGCGAATATGTGAGGCAGTTCACAAGCCCGGGTCGAGGGCATCTTATGCCCGGTGGTCTGTGATCTGCGACACGGCGAACAGCACGGCGTTTGTGATCTCCACCACCTGACGAACGATCATTAAGTCGGATGATCGGTGATCTTCTCACTCGAAGCATCCGAGTGATCGCCAGTGGTCACATTCCGGCGGTTTTCCGCTGGTCGGAGCGGCCTGCGCGGGCTGAGGCACTATCAAGCCACTGGCCGCTCGGGCAAATTGGCATCCGCCGCCGTCAACTGATATAAGCGCGCCACCCGCTGGAGGGCCACCCTCGGCGGGCCGCCGTCCGGGACACCCCGGCGGTTCACTGATCGTCGGCTCGTGCTTTCCTTCACCAGCCGCCACCGGTCGGCCGGCCTCCGCCCCCGACCGTCGACAAGGGCGCGCGCACGTGAAGTCCGCCACGTGAGCGCTCGCTTGGTGTCCGTTTTGCCCGGCGATCTTCGACGACCGATACCGGAACGTGATATGCCGCGCCGCCGATCGTCCCCGGCGCCCAAATGCCATGCTTAACCGCATGATCACGATTGCGGGAAGGGGCCGCGGAAAGCCCGCTTCCGGTGCGCCTGCCCCGAATTCCGAGCACTCGAACGCCGCTTGTGGTCCACGTCACTTATATTGAACTCCACCTACGGCGCCTGGTAAGCCCTTGTCCCATGTCCCCCAACGCGCACATAACCAGCCACCGGAAGCCCCGTCGCCCCGCGACGCAGTCGTGGGCCATCCGCTCGGGTGTTGCCGGTGGCGTCCTCAGCACCCTGGCCGTCACGGGCGCCGCGCAGGCGACCGCCGCCGAGAAGCCCGCCGAGGCGACGATCGAGATGCCGGCCCTCAACGCCGCGCTCTCCGCCTCGGTCGCCGAGAGCGCTGCGGCCACGCAGCAGACCGCGAACGACTACCAGGTCCGTGCGCAGGTGGACAAGGCCGTCGACCACGCCCGTGTCGCCGCCAAGAAGGCCAAGCAGGAGGCCGACCGCAAGGCCGAGGCGGAGCGCAAGGCCGCCGAGGCCAAGGAGAAGCGTGAGGCCGAGCAGGCCCGCGCCTCCCGGGACGCCCAGCGCACCGCGCTCGGCACCAAGGCCACCACCGCCTCCGACAGCGACGACGAGGGCACCGGCGCCAAGGGCTCCGGCTCCGGCACGAGCACCTCGACGACCTCCACGAAGAGCACGGGTGCGACCGGCAACGCCGCCACCCTCATCTCCTTCCTCCGGGCGCAGGTCGGCAAGGCCTACGTGATGGGCTCCACCGGCCCGTCCTCCTACGACTGCTCCGGCCTGGTCATGGCCGCCTACCAGCAGATCGGCATCAGCCTCCCCCGCGTCTCCCAGGACCAGTCGACCGCCGGCACCCAGGTCTCCCTCTCCAACCTGCAGCCGGGCGACATCCTCTACTGGGGCGCCGCGGGCAGCGCCTACCACGTCGGCGTCTACATCGGCGGCGGCAAGTTCATCGGCGCCCAGAACCCCAGCACGGGCATCGTCGAGCGCGACATGAGCTACTCCCCGCCCACGGGCGCCGTGCGCGTCATGTGACGAACGGACAGGACAGGCGAAGGGCCGCCACCCCCACCGGGGTGGCGGCCCTTCGCCTTGCCCCCGCCCCCAACGGTCCGGAACGCCTGCGCCACCGACACGCCGTCACTACGATCGGCTCATGGCCGAGTCGGAGACGACCTTCCGTTCCCTGGACGGCACCACCCTCACCGGCACCCTGACCACGCCGGACGGGCAGCCGGTGCGCGGTCTGGTGATCCTGGCGCACGGTGCCGGTGTCACCCGTGAGGAAGGCGGTTTCTTCACCCGCCTCGCCACCGGCCTGGCCGCCGCGGGTTTCCGTAGCCTCCGCTTCGACCTCCGGGCCCACGGAGCGAGTGCGGGGCGCCCCGAGGACGTGACCATCGCCGGCGTGGCCAACGACATCCGGGCCGCCTCCGACCATCTCCGGGCGGCCCATTCCGGCCCCGGCCGGGCGGTCGACGTCATCGCCGCGTCGTTCTCCGGCGGCGCGGCGGCCCTCCACACCGCCCACCGCCCCCGGGACGTCCGCCGCCTGGTCCTGCTCAACCCGCGCCTGGACTACCACGAGCGGTACGCGACCAGCCGGCCGTACGTCACCGCCGACTACCTCACCCCGGAGGCGGCCGAGACGCTCGACCGTCAGGGGTACACCGAGCACAGCCCGTTCGCCCTGGGCCGCGCCCTGCTCAACGAGGTCCACCACCTCGACCCGGCGTCCTTCCTCCGGGACGTTCAGGCTCCCACTCTGCTGGTCCACGGCACAAAGGACACGTTCGTCCCGGTGGAGTCGTCCCGCCACCACCTGAGCCACTTCGGCGGCCCGGCCGAACTGCTGCAACTGGACGGGGCGCAACACGGCTTCGCCGTGCACGACGACCCGGGATACCGGCACCCCCAGTCGCGGGCCTGGCAGGCCGAGGTCATCGAGCGCGTGGCCGCCTTCCTCAGCCGCTAGGCGGACAGCGAGCCGAGGGACAGGCGCAACTCCCGCACAGCGGGCCGCCGCCCGTACGGACGCAGCAGGCCGACGGTCCGGCGGAGCTCCCGCAGCGCCTGGCCGAAACGCGGCCCCGCCGCGAGGCGCAGTACGGACAGCCCGGTCATCGCCGCCTCGTCGGGCTCCCCGGCCGCTGCCAGCGCGCCCGCCAGATGTGCGGTGAAGAACGCCCGGTCACGGGGGCCGAACACGCCGGTGGTCACGGGCTCGCGCAGCAGACCGACGGCTCGTTCCGGCCGTCCCGCCTCCCGATGGCAGATGGCGCTTTGTGCCGTCAGCCGATCGCGGTCGTACGCACCGCACAAGGGGCCGGTACAGGTCGCCACGACCGTACGGACGGGTGGCGCCGCGTCGAGTGCCTCATACGCCTGGTCGAGGAGCCGTGTGACGTCTTCCGGGGCCGCGCCAAGGAGCGCCATGGCCCGGGCCTCCTGCTGCAGTGCCTCCGCACGAGCGCGGAGCGGCAGCGACCAGGGACCGTGCACGGCGGCGTGCGCGAGATCCCGCATGCGCGCCGGGTCGGTGCGCTCGGTGGCCTGGGCCTTGCGTAACAGCACGTACCCGTGCATCGCTCCGTCGCCGCTCAGGTCGGCCCATTCGATCGCCCTGTCGTGCCAGTACAGGACGGTGCTCGGCGGCGCTCCGCCGTCATGGTGAAGCCAAGCGGTGAACTCGGCGGCACGGCTGCCCAAGGCGAGAAGCTCTCGGCGCGCGTCGGCGCGGACATCTCTGGCCGTGGCCTCGATCGCCTTCACCAACCCCAAAGCCTCGGGCAAGGCGCCCCCCGGCCCGCACCGGGCGTCCACACGAGCGGCGTTCTCCAGGAGCGCGCGGGCACGGCCCACCACCGCATGTCCGCCCTGGCGACGTGCCTCATCGGCACCGAAGGCCGGAGGGACGTCCATCCCCTTCCGTGCGGGCACCGGTACACGGCCGACAACGGTCCCGGCTCCGGACGCACCCGGCCTGATGAAACCCAGCCGCTCCAAGGGCAGGCCGAACATGCTCTCCAGCACCCGCCGGGCATCCCGGTTCGGCCACTCCGACCGGCCCGACTCCCACCGCCGCACCTGTCGGACGGAGATGGCCGCCTGCTCGCCCAGCGCCAGCGCGTGGCGTTCGTAGGCATCGGCGAACTCCTGCTGCGTGTGCCAGCCGTGCCGCACCCGGGCGGCCACGAGGAGCGTGTTCCGCGACGCTGCTTCGGACATGGCGCCAGACGTTACTGCTCCACTCGCGAGCCCGGAGCCGGACCGGCGAAGTGTCCGCTGATGTGGCCTCGTCCACTCACGTGGTCGGCGGTGCAATCGCTGTACCGGCGCGCAGCAGAACCGCGCCGGGCATCACTGTCCGGTCCAAGGAGCACGCTGTGCACGACACGACGCCCGGCCACCCGGCCTCACGGTTGCCCTCCATGCTCACCGGGGACTCCGCTCCCCTCGACCTCGTGACCATCCGCGCCACCATCCGACGGGCCCTCCAAGACCGGGGCTCCGTGCTGCCGCGGCCGGAAGAGGTATCCGAGTTGGCCAGGACCCTCCGCGAACACCTCCGGACGATGCTGGAGGCGGCGCACGAGCGAGCAGCCCGCCTCGAACGCGGTACCGGTCCCTGGCACCGCTGGCAGACCTTGATCGATCGAGTGCGGACGGACCTGTCCCGCGACGCGGGGCAGGGGCTGTGCTCGGCGACCGCCACGATGCGGGAGCTCGGGCGGACGGCGCGGTTCCTCGCCGATTGCCTGGACGAGTAGTCCGCCGGAGCGCGGGCTCAGCCGTTCCTGACCTTGATGGCGCCGCTGGACGTGCTCAGGTTCAAGTGGTGCGGGGCGGAAGGGGACTGGGGGACGGATATGTGCCTGGTGCCGCTGCGCGTGTCGGCGGTGACCGTGTAGGGGCCGCCGGGGGCGGTGACGGTGAGGGTGCCGCTGGTGGTTTCGGCCTCGATGTCCTGGGGGGCGGCGAGGGTCAGGTCGACGGAGCCGCTGGTGGCCTTTGCCTTGACGGGGCCGTCCCTGAGGTCGCGGCCCGTCACCGCGCCGCTGGTGGCCTTGGCGTCCACGGCGCCCGTGACGTCCCGCAGCTTGATGTCGCCGCTCGTCGCCCGGGCCTTCACGGAGCCGCCCTTGAGACCCTGCATCACGACGGAGCCGCTGGTGGCCGTGATGTCGACGGGACCCGTCACATTCCGCAGGTCGAAGCCGCCCGAGGTGCCCTGCACACGCATCGCGCCCATGTCCGAGGCGGTCACGCGGCCGCTCGTCACCCCGCCGGTCACCGGGAGGCCGGCGGGCAGGTCCACCGTGTAGTTCACGGAGCACTCGTCGCCGCAGTCGCGGAGCACCAGGACGCCGTCTTCGACGCTGAACGTCGGGCCGTCCGGTTTGTCGTCCCGGTACCTCACCTCGCGGTGCACGCTCACCTGCCGGGCGTCCTTGGAGCCGCGCAGGGTGATGGATCCGGAGTCGCCCGCGAGCCGGACCGAGGTGATCTTTTCGGTCGGTTTCGCGTCGTCCTCGAACCTCTCCTCCGGGCCCCAGCCACAGGCGTTGAGCGTGCCCACGCCCAACACCGCCGTCAGCAGGGCGGTACCGAGCAGGCGGAGGCGAGGGCGCATGGCGGATCACCAAATCCTTCGGAAGGAATGCGGGAGAGGGGCGGATATCGCTCCTTCGAGGCTAGGAGCCGGCGCCCCCCACCGGCCATGGGGGAAACCCCCGATCCGCCCCTGACACTTCCCCCACCCGGGTCAGGGTCGGTCGGCCAGCGCCCGGTCCACCAGCTCTCCCGCGCACCCCGTGTACCGCGCCGGGTCGCACAGTTCGGCGCATTCCGCCGGCGTCAGGACGCCCGAGAGCCGGGGGTCGGCGGAGAGGACGGCGGCCAAGGGGCGGCCGGTACGGGCCGCCTCGGCGGTCAGTTCGGTCAGCAGGCGTTTGGCCGCCGCCTTCCCCAGGCGGGGGGCGAGGACGGCCGAGACCCGCTCCGAGACCATCTGCCCGCCCGTCAGCGCCAAGTTGGCGGCCATCCGGTCCGGCCGGACCTCCAGGCCCTCCGCGAGTTCGACGGCCGTGTGCGCGGCGCCGCCGGCCAGCCGCAGGCACTCGCGCAACGGCAGCCACTCAGCGTGCCAGGCGCCTCCCGAACGCTCGTCCTCGGCCAGCAGTTGCTGGGTGAGGACGGTCGCGAGGGCGGGCACCTGGAGGGCCGCGGTGCGGATCATCGTGGCGAGGACCGGGTTCCGCTTGTGCGGCATCGCCGAGGACGCGCCCCGCCCGGCCACCGCCGGCTCCGCGACCTCCCCGACCTCCGTGCGCGTCAGATTCTGCACGTCCACGGCGAACTTGCCGAGCGCCCCGGCGGTGAGCCCCAGCACCGCCCCGAGGTCGGCCATCGGGGTCCGCAGCGCGTGCCACGGCAGGGCGGGGCGGCCCAGGCCCGTCTCCTCGGCGAACAGCGCGCCGAGCCGGCCGGCGTACGTGCCGAGGTCCTTCTCCCCCGCCAGGCGCGCGTATTCGAGGTAGCCCGCCAGCGTGCCCGCCGCGCCGCCCAGCGCGACGGGCAGGCCGCCGTCCAGCAGCCGGGCGATCCGCTCGGCGGCGTCCAGGACGAGTTGCCGCCAGCCCGCGGCGCGCAGGCCGAAGGTCGTGGGGACGGCCTGGAGGGCGAGGGTGCGGGCGGCGGCCGGGGTGTCGCGGTGCGCGGCGGCCAGCCGGCCCAGCGCGTCGGCGGTGCGCAGCAGGTCCGCGTGGATCAGCCGCAGCGCCCGGGCCGCGACCAGCAGCGCCCCCGTGTCGAAGACGTCCTGGCTGGTCGAGCCCCGGTGCACGTACTCGGCCGCCGCCGGGTCCCGTTCGGCGACCGCCGCCGTGAACGCGGCGACCAGGCCCACCACCGGATTGGCCGTCTCACGCGACGCGAGCGCCAGCGCGCGGACGTCCAAACGCGCCGCCCCGGCCGCCTCGGTAATGGTCCGGGCCGCGTCCGGCGGCACGGTCCCGAGCCGGGCCTGCGCCCGGGCCAGCGCCGCCTCCGCGTCGAGCATGGCCCGGACCCAGGCGGCGTCGCCGGTGGCCTCCTCCACGGGCGTGCCGGCCCGTACGGGCGAGAGCAGCCCGGTGTCGTGGGGGACGTCAGGGGCGAGCGAGGTCATCGATTCTCCTCGGGAAAGCGGGTGGTGGTAATGACGGATGCCGTAGCGAACGGAACCGCCTGACGGACCAGCGGCGGAGGTCACCGGCCCCCGTCGGAGCCGGGCCGGTGACCTCCGCCGCGCAACCCACCCGTCAGACGGGTACCCCGGCGAACGCCGCCGACTCCTCCCGCGCCGCGTACGCCGGTGTGAGCCCGAGCACCGCGCGGGCGATGGCGTCCGAGTCGGCGAGGGTGACCGAGTCGACGCCGGGGCGGATGCCGGCGGCCGTGACCCAGTGGACGCCCTCCGTCGGGACGCCGTAGGCGAAACGGCGCGGGTGCGCGGTGCCGTCGGCGGCGACGACGCGGTACGGGCGCTCGGTGACGGCCAGTCCGCCCGTCTCGTACGCCGGCCCGTCCGCCGACGGGATCCGGTACGGCGCGCACTGGCCTGTGTCGAGCAGGTGCCGCAACAGCGGGTCGTCGGTGCGCCGCAGGTCGGGCTCGGGCAGCCGGGCCTCGATCAGCGTCCGGGCCCGTACGGGCGGCCCCGGCACCCGCGACGAGGACGCGGTGAAGACACCGGCCGCCGGGTCGAGGCGCACGTCGGTGCCGGGCCCGGTCACCTCCAGCACCCCGGCCTCCATGAGCGCGGCCATCTCCTCCACGCGGGAGGCGGGCGGGCCGATGGAGAGGAACGCGTTGAGCGGCGTGTACCAGCGTTCGAGCTCGTCGCGGTGGGACGCGCCGTCGATCCCGGCGTGGTCGACGGCGAGCCGGATCTCGTTGCGGAGGTCGCGCAGGACGTCCAGGGCGGCCTTGAGCGGGCCGTCCACGTTCCCCTCGCGGGCCGCGCGCACGTCGGCCCGCAGCCGGCCGAGCAGCAGGCGGCGGAACTCCGCGCGGTCGGCGAAGTCCCGGCCCTTGTACGGGTCGGCGAGCCGCTCCCAGTCCCAGCGGTGGCCCGGGGCGATGCCGAGCGCGTCGAGGAGCTCCTCGCGCTCTCCGGGAGCCCCCGCGGCCAGGTACCGCTCGGTGAACGCGGCGCGTTCGGCGTCCCGGCCGAGGGCCGTCAGCAGGGTGCCGTAGTAGACGCTCTCCACCTCGGCGGCGATCAACGGCCAGAGGTCGGCGGTGAAGCGGACGGGCTCGCCGCTCCGGGCGCGGGCGCGCAGCGCGTCGACGCGCTCGGGGGTGAGCAGCCGGGGCAGGTGGCGCCCCGCGACGCCCTTCTGGTTCTCGCCGCGCGCGTGGTACGGCACGCCGCGCCGCGAGAACGCGTACAGGCGCGGCTCGCGTCCGGAGGGCCGGTAGGCCAGGGTCCCGTCCTCGGAGCGGACGTACGCGCCGCCGCGGCCGGTCGTGAACAGGGCCATGTAGTCGAAGAAGTTGAGCCCCAAGCCGCGCAGCAGGACGGCGGAACCGGGCTCGATGCCGTCCAGGCCGGCGTCGGCGGGGTTGGCGGGCGGCAGGTAGGTGAGCCCGTGCAGCCGGGCGAGGCTCGCGACGCGCGCCTCCGCCACGGTGAGCCGGGCCGGGACGTGCCCTTGGGCGAGGACGACCGCGTCGAGGCCGTCCAGCCGTGTGCCGTCGGCGAGTTGCACACTCTGCGGTCCGCCCGCCGTACCGAAGGCGTCGGTGAGCGCGACGGCGCGCGAGCGGTGGGTGCGCACGGTGAGGTGCGCGGGGGCGCCGGCGACCACACGCCGGAAGCAGTCGTGAAGGTAGCGGCCGTAGAACGCGCGGGTGGGGTACGTGTCGGGGCCGAGGGCCCGTGCCTCGCGCAGCACCCAGTCGTCCTCCCCCGCGCTCTCCCCTAAGGACGCGACGTCGCGGGCCCACTCGTACAGGGTCGGGCCCGGCTCCACGGGCCCGTCGATCCGCGAACTGCCGTCGGTGAACAGGGTGATCTGCGAGGCGACGGTGTTCATCAGCAGGTGCCGCGACTGGTCCGGGCGCCACACGGCGCCCGCTCCCGGCAGCGCCGGGTCGACGAGGTGGACGGTCACCGCGCCGTGCGAGGGGGCGGCCCGCTCGCCGGCGCAGAGCCGCTCAAGGACGGACAGGCCGCGTGGTCCCGCTCCCACCACGCATATCTCGAAGGTGTCGGTCTGCGCACGAGGCGCTCGGGCTGCCACGGAACGCGCTCCATTCGGTACGCCCGCTCCGGGCCGGTCGGACCCGTGGGGCAGGGGTTGTCGGTGGGGGCGGTGTGCGGGCTGTCTCTTATACACA
>NZ_JBPQTX010000075.1:0-25323 GCF_051386555.1 Streptomyces sp. URMC 126 | reverse complement strand
GGCGGGGTGGGCGCCTGGGGCGGAGTGGGAGCCTGGGCCTGCTGGGGCTGCGGCTGGGTCATGGGCGCCTGGGCCTGCGGCTGATTCGTGGACGTCCGAGGCGCCGGGGCCGTCCGGGGCGCGCTCGGCCGCTGCTTTCCGGCGGCGTGGCGCGGGCCCGCGGCGTGGCGGGGGCCGGCGGCGTGACGCGGGCCCGCCGCGTGACGCGGGCCGGACGCCGATCGGGCCGGGGCCGCCTTAGGGGCTCCGGCCTCCTTCCGGGCTCCGGCCTCCTTCCGGGCTCCGGTCGCCTTGTGCGCGCCGCTCGCCTTGTGCGCGGCGGTCGCCTGCCGCGGGGTGATCGTCCCCTCCCCGGCGCTCGCCGTCCGCCCGGTCTCCGGCGCCGTCCGCCGCGGGGTCTGCCGCGCCGTCGGCTGCGGCGCCTTCCGCGCGGGGGCCGTCCGGGACGGGGTGGCGGTGGCCGGCGGCGCG
This sequence comes from Streptomyces sp. URMC 126, assembly GCF_051386555.1. NCBI lineage: Bacteria > Bacillati > Actinomycetota > Actinomycetes > Kitasatosporales > Streptomycetaceae > Streptomyces > Streptomyces sp. URMC 126. Next base: position 24,852 of record NZ_JBPQTX010000075.1, on the reverse strand, counting down.
GTGACGTCGTCCGCGCTCGCCGTCGGCCCCTTCGGCTCCGGCAGCGGCAGCGGTGCGGCGGACGCGGCGGCTGTGGTCACGGAGAGGGCGGCCCCGGCCAGGGCGGCGGCTGCTGCGATGCGCTTGATCATGACTTCTTCAACGATGTCGTGCCATATCGGTCACCGCCTCGGACGCCCCCGAGGCCCGTCCGGCCCAGGGAACACCCCGGAAATCGCACGCACTTCACCCCACCCCCGCCTGTGTGCGACCCGCGCGGCTCCGCACGCTACTCCGGACTCGGAACGGAACAGCGGCAGTTGACGGCGAGCCGCGTCACTCCCGTCCGTCCCGCCCCAGCGCGCGCACCCTTCGTACGACCGCGCCCTCGCCCGCGTCGGCCGCGAAAGGCGCCGACCGCCCGTACCCGCCCCGGACGCCCCTCCGCCCGAACGTGCCGCACCGCAAACTTTCCGCCGCCCGTTCGTAGGGACCCCACAAAGAATGCGCCCCGGCGCACCCGGATGATCGCCGAGACCTTGACCACACGCGGATTCCGTCCGCAGGCCGACAAGAGCGGCGTACCGTGGGACATCAAGGGTCTCCGGGGTGCGCGGAAGGTGCGCTTCACGCTCCGTGTGGGCAAGGTCACCCTCGACGTCGGGTCGGCACAGAGTGTCGCCAGTACCTAAACTCACCTTGTTTCAAGGAGGGAGCCATCGTGCGCAAGGTGCTCATCGCCAATCGTGGCGAAATCGCTGTCCGCGTTGCTCGTGCGTGCCGGGACGCCGGGATCGCAAGTGTGGCGGTCTACGCCGATCCGGACCGGGACGCCCTGCACGTCCGGGTGGCCGATGAGGCGTACGCGCTGGGTGGTGACACTCCCGCGGCCAGCTACCTCGACATGGCCAAGGTGCTCGCCGCCGCGGCGGAGTCCGGGGCGGACGCGATCCACCCCGGTTACGGCTTCCTCTCCGAGAACGCCGAGTTCGCGCAGGCCGTCCTCGACGCGGGCCTGACCTGGATCGGCCCGCCGCCGCACGCCATCCGCGACCTGGGTGACAAGGTGGCGGCCCGTCACATCGCCCAGCGCGCCGGCGCGCCGCTGGTCGCCGGCACGGCCGACCCGGTGTCGGGCGCCGACGAGGTCGTCGCCTTCGCCGAGGAGCACGGCCTGCCGATCGCCATCAAGGCCGCCTTCGGCGGTGGCGGTCGCGGCCTGAAGGTCGCCCGCACGCTCGAAGAGGTGCCGGAGCTCTACGACTCGGCCGTCCGCGAGGCGGTGGCCGCCTTCGGCCGCGGCGAGTGCTTCGTCGAGCGGTACCTGGACCGTCCCCGGCACGTCGAGACCCAGTGCCTGGCCGACAAACACGGCAACGTCGTCGTGGTCTCCACCCGCGACTGCTCCCTCCAGCGCCGGCACCAGAAGCTCGTCGAGGAGGCGCCCGCGCCGTTCCTGACCGAGGAGCAGAACGCCGAGCTGTACCGCGCTTCCAAGGCCATCCTCCGCGAGGCGGGCTACGAGGGCGCCGGCACCTGCGAGTTCCTGGTGGGCCAGGACGGCACGATCTCCTTCCTGGAGGTCAACACCCGGCTCCAGGTCGAGCACCCGGTCACCGAGGAGGTCTCCGGGATCGACCTCGTCCGCGAGATGTTCCGCATCGCCGACGGCGAGGAGCTCGGCTACGACGACCCGCCGCTGCGGGGTCACTCGTTCGAGTTCCGCATCAACGGCGAGGACCCGGGCCGCAACTTCCTGCCCGCCCCCGGCACCGTCACCCGCTTCGACGCGCCGTCCGGCCCGGGCGTCCGGCTGGACGCGGGCGTCGAGGCCGGCAGCGTCATCGGCCCGGCGTGGGACTCCCTGCTGGCCAAGCTGATCGTCACCGGCGCCACCCGTGAGCAGGCCCTCCAGCGGGCCGCCCGCGCGCTCGGCGAGTTCCAGGTCGAGGGCATGGCCACGGCCATCCCGTTCCACCGCGCGGTGGTCGCCGACCCGGCGTTCGCGCCCACCGACGGCACGCCGTTCAAGGTGCACACGCGCTGGATCGAGACCGAGTTCCAGAACACGATCCCGCCGTTCACGGGCGCCGCGGCCGAGGACGAGGACGAGGCACCGGGCCGCGAGACCGTGGTGGTCGAGGTCGGCGGCAAGCGCCTGGAGGTCTCCCTCCCGTCGTCGCTGGGCATGACCATCGCCCGCACCGCCGCCGCCGGCGGCGCCCGCCCCAAGCGCCGCGCCGCCAAGAAGGCCGGCTCGGCCGCCTCGGGCGACGCCCTGACCTCGCCCATGCAGGGCACGATCGTCAAGGTGGCGGTCGAGGAGGGCCAGCAGGTCGCCGCCGGTGACCTGATCGTGGTCCTGGAGGCCATGAAGATGGAGCAGCCCATCAACGCGCACCGCGCGGGCACGGTCAAGGGCATCACGGCGGAGATCGGCGCTTCGGTGTCGTCCGGCGCGGTGATCTGCGAGATCAAGGACTGACGGGTTCGCCCGTACGCGAGGGCCCCGGTCGCATCCGCGCGGATGCGACCGGGGCCCTCGCGCGCGTCACGCGACGCGACCGCCCAAGCGCGTTCACGCCGGGGTGTGCCCCCACCGCGGTCCGATCACGCGGTCGGCTTCCCCTCCGCCGCCTCGTCGGCGGCAAGCAGCGTTTCGACCTCGTCGAACGGGATCCAGCGGCTCGCGGGGTCTTCCGCGACGGCCTTGGCCGACGCCAGGTCCGCCTCGTCCCGGAGCCGTCGCAGTTCCTCCATCACCCCCACCGGCACCAGGACCGCCGCCGGCTTCCCGTACTCGGTGATGACGATGTGCTCGTGCCCGTGCCCGTGCCGCACCCGGCCGACCAGCTGCCCGAGCCGGTTGCGGGCCTCCACGAGGGGATAGCTCTCCATATCGAAAAAACGGTACTGACAGGCGACTGTGCAGACAGTCGCCCGTTCGTATGAAACGACCCCGCCGAGCGCCCTCCGCCCCCATGACATCCTTGACAACGCGGGGAGCGACCGGGAGGACGGACGGACATGACGACCGAGACGGCACGGACGTCAGCACGACCCATGCGGGCGGACGCCCGGCGCAACTACGAGCGGCTGCTCGCGGAGGCGCGGACCGCCTTCACCGCGCACGGCACGGACGCCTCGCTGGAGGACGTCGCCCGGCGGGCCGGGGTGGGCATCGGGACGCTCTACCGGCACTTCCCCAACCGCACGGCGCTGATGTGCGCGGTCTTCCAGGGCGAGGTCGACGGGCTGCTGGCGCGCTCGCGGGAGCTGCTGGCCGCGCCCGAGCCGTGCCGGGCGCTCGTGGACTGGCTGCGGGCCGTCATCGCGCACGCCAGCACCTACCGGGGGCTGGCCCGGGCCCTGATGGCCGCGCAGTCCGACGACGCGTCCGCGCTCGCCCGGTGCAGCCAGCCGATGCGCGAAGCGGGCGGCACCCTGCTCGCCCGCGCGCAGCGGGCCGGGGTGGTCCGCGCGGACGTGAGCGTCACCGATCTGCTCCAGCTGACCAACGCCATCGCGCTGGCGGTGGAACAGACGCCGGAGGACCCGGAGTTGGCGGACCGGCTGCTCACCCTGACGCTGCGCGGCATCCGGCCGGAACGCCGCGCGGACTGACAGGTCCGCCGGCCGGCGTTCCCTCTTCCGCATTCACCCGAACGGGTGCTCTTCGGGGCGGCGGCACCCGCCCGTCCCCCGGCCCGCCCGTGGGCGGGCGCCGCGGCGCCCGCTCAGCGCCGCCGCGGTGCCAGGTCCGCGACGCGAGCCGGCGGCTGCTCGCCGCCCAGGGGCCCGGCGCCGCGCAGTTGGGCCTGCATCCCCGGCGGGCCGCCCTGGGCGGGCCCGGGGTAGGGCTGGCCGTGCGGGCCGCCGTGAGCGCCGTGCCGGCCGCCCTCGCCGCCCAGCGGGTGGGCCCGCCGCTGCCCCGGCAGGGGCGGCGCGTCCCGGCGGCGGCCGGGCGGGCCGGACTCGCCGTGGGTGCCCGGCTGCGCGCCGGAGCCGGCGACCGAGATGTGCACGCCCTGGTCGGCCAGGGCCTGGAGCTCGGTGGCCGCCCGCTCGTCGTGCGGCGGGGGCTCGTCGGTCACGAGTCTGGTGATCACGTCCGTCGGGACGGTCTGGAACATGGTGTCGGTGCCGAGCTTGCTGTGGTCCGCGAGGACCACCACCTCGGCCGCGGCCTGCACCAGGGCCCGGTCGACGCTGGCGGAGAGCATGTTGGAGGTGGACAGGCCGCGTTCGGCCGTCAGGCCGCTCCCGGAGAGGAACGCCCGGGAGACCCGCAGCCCCTGGAGGGACTGCTCGGCGCCGCTGCCGACCAGCGCGTAGTTGGAGCCGCGCAGGGTGCCACCGGTCATCACGACCTCGACCCGGTTGGCGTGGGCGAGCGCCTGGGCGACGAGCAGGGAGTTGGTCACCACGGTGAGCCCCGGCACCCGCGCGAGCCGGCGGGCCAGCTCCTGCGTGGTGGTACCGGCGCCGACGACGACGGCCTCGCCCTCCTCGACGAAGCTCGCCGCGAGGTCGGCGATGGCCGTCTTCTCCGCGGTCGCTAGATGGGATTTCTGCGGGAAGCCGGACTCCCTGGTGAAACCGCCCGGCAGCACCGCACCGCCGTGCCGGCGGTCGAGCAGCCCTTCGGCTTCGAGCGCCCGTACGTCACGCCGTACGGTCACTTCGGAGGTCTGGACGACACGGGCGAGCTCACGCAGCGATACCGCTCCGTTGGCACGCACCATTTCGAGGATCAATTGGCGACGTTCTGCAGCGAACACGAAACCGACAGTAACGCCAACGACCATCTGCTTTCAGCAGGTTGCACCAACTAACGGAAGTTGTTCGCCGCGCTGCCCAAGAAGTGGTATAGGGAACCGGAAGGAGAGCCGCCTCCTCCGCTCACCGTCCGGTCCCCCCGGGCCCCGGAGGGCCTCAGCCTTCCCGCTGGGCCTTCCGCGTGTGCAGCTGACGCGCCACTTCCGCGACAGACCCGGACAGGGACGGGTACACGGTGAACGCGTTCGCGATCTGTTCCACGGTCAGATTGTTGTCGACCGCGATCGAGATCGGATGAATCAGCTCGCTGGCGCGGGGCGCCACCACCACGCCGCCGACCACGATGCCCGTGCCGGGACGGCAGAACAACTTGACGAATCCGTCCCGGATTCCCTGCATCTTCGCGCGGGGATTGCGCAGCAGCGGCAACTTGACGACCCGGGCGTCAATCAGACCCTTGTCGACGTCCGCCTGCGAATACCCGACCGTGGCAATCTCGGGATCCGTAAATACGTTCGCCGATACAGCCTTGAGATTGAGCGGCGCCACCGCGTCGCCCAGGAAGTGGTACATCGCGATCCGGCCCTGCATGGCGGCGACCGAGGCGAGCGCCAGCACACCGGTGCAGTCGCCGGCCGCGTAGACGCCGGGAGCGCTGGTGCGCGAGACCTTGTCCGTCCAGATGTGGCCCGACTCCGTCAGCCGGACGCCGGATTCCTCCAGGCCCATGTCGGCGGTGTTGGGGATCGAACCGACGGCCATCAGGCAGTGCGTACCGCTGATGACCCGCCCGTCGGCCAGGGTGACCTCCACCCGGTCGCCCACCCGCTTGGCGGCCTGCGCCCGCGAGCGCGCCATGACGTTCATGCCGCGGCGGCGGAAGACGTCCTCCAGCACGGCGGCGGCGTCCGGGTCCTCGCCCGGCAGCACCCGGTCGCGCGAGGAGACCAGGGTGACCTCCGAGCCCAGCGCCTGGTACGCGCCGGCGAACTCGGCGCCGGTGACGCCCGAGCCCACCACGATGAGCTCCTCGGGGAGCTCCTCCAGGTCGTAGACCTGCGTCCAGTTGAGGATGCGCTCGCCGTCCGGCAGCGCGTCCGGGATCTCGCGCGGGTGGGCGCCGGTGGCGACCAGCACCGCGTCGGCGGTCAGGGTCTCCTCCCGGCCGTCCGCCACCCGTACGACCACCCGGCGGGTGCCGTCCGGCTCCCGGACCGGGTCGAGCCGGCCCCGGCCGCGCAGCACCCGGCCGCCGGCCCGGGTCACGGAGGCGGTGATGTCGTGCGACTGGGCCAGCGCCAGCCGCTTCACCCGCCGGTTGACCTTGCCCAGGTCCACCCCGATGACGGCGCCGTCGTCGACGGTGATGCCCAGCTCCTCGTACGACGAGTCGAAGGAGGTCATCACCTCCGCCGTCGCTATGAGCGTCTTCGAGGGCACGCAGTCGGTGAGCACCGACGCCCCGCCCAGACCGTCGCAGTCGACGACGGTCACCTCCGCACCGAGCTGCGCGGCGACGAGCGCCGCCTCATAGCCGCCGGGTCCGCCACCGATGATCACGATCCGAGTCACGTACTCCATTGTCCCGCACCCATCAAAGCGACTCCTTCCGGGGCCTCCGGTGGTTCCTGCCGCGGCGCGGGGACCCGTTACGGGCCTCCCCTACGAGACTGCCATCCCAAATGCGGTCCCGCCTCACTCCCGTACCCTCAGAACCATGTCGCTCTACGCCGCGTACGCCGGCAACCTCGACGCGCGGCTGATGACGCGCCGCGCCCCGCACTCGCCGCTGCGCGGCACGGGCTGGCTCGCCGACTGGCGTCTGACCTTCGGCGGGGAGCAGATGGGCTGGGAGGGCGCCTTGGCCACCGTGGTGGAGGAGCCGCGGTCGCAGGTCTTCGTCGCCCTCTACGACATCGCCCCGATGGACGAGGACTCGATGGACCGCTGGGAGGGCGTCGGCCTCGGCATCTACCGGCGGATGCGGGTCCGCGTCCACACCCTGGAAGGCGACGAGACGGCCTGGATCTACGTCCTCAACGGCTACGAGGGCGGCCTCCCGTCGGCCCGCTACCTGGGCGAGATCGCGGACGCGGCAGAGTCGGCGGGGGCGCCGCACGACTATGTGATGGAGATCAGGAAGCGGCCGTGCTGAGGCTTTTCAGCCCGTCCGGCACACCACCCAGCCCGTCCGGCGTTTGAGGACAACCGCGCGGAGCGCGGTTTCGGGGGGCCTGGGGGCCTGCCCCCAGGAAACGGCGAAGGGGTGGGACAGGGGCACCCCAGGCGCAAGCCGCACCCCCCTCGTCGGATGCCACGAACCAACAGTCGCAAGACCGTAACCTGCGACATCTACGCGCGTAGGCGCCGACCGGTTACCCTCGTCCGCGTGAACGCATCAGTTACTCCGGACATCCAGGCCGACCCGTACGCCGCGGCCGACGCCGCCGCCGCCCGTCTGCGCGAGCTCACGGGCGCCGAGACCCACGACGTCGCCCTGGTCATGGGCTCCGGCTGGGTTCCCGCGACCGAGGCGCTCGGCACCCCCGAGACCGAGTTCCCGGTCACCGAGCTCCCCGGCTTCTCCGCCGCCGCCGTCGCCGGCCACGCGGGCACCGTGCGCTCGTACAAGATCAACGACAAGCGCGCCCTGGTCTTCCTCGGCCGCACGCACTACTACGAGGGCCGCGGCGTGGCCGCCGTCGTGCACGGCGTCCGCACCTCCGTCGCCGCCGGCTGCAAGACCGTCGTCCTGACGAACGGCTGCGGCGGTCTGCGCGACGGCATGCGTCCGGGTCAGCCGGTGCTGATCAGCGACCACCTGAACCTCACGGCGACCTCGCCGATCGTCGGCGCCAACTTCGTCGACCTCACGGACCTGTACTCGTCCCGCCTGCGCGCCCTGTGCAAGGAGGTCGACGAGACCCTGGAGGAGGGCGTCTACGCCCAGTTCCCCGGCCCGCACTACGAGACGCCGGCCGAGGTCCGCATGGCGCGCCTGCTGGGCGCCGACCTGGTGGGCATGTCCACCACCCTGGAGGCCATCGCGGCCCGCGAGGCGGGCGCCGAGGTGCTCGGCATCTCCCTCGTCACCAACCTGGCCGCGGGCATGACCGGCGAGCCCCTCAACCACGAAGAGGTGCTCCAGGCCGGCCGTGACTCGGCCGCCCGCATGGGCTCGCTGCTGGCCCAGGTGCTGCCCCGCCTGTGACGGGCCACCCGTGACGGCCGTCCGGAGGCGCGGATCCACCCACGGCGGGCTCGCCGTGGGCGGGCCCGCGCCTCCGGCGCGTCCCGCGGCTTCCGGTCGGTACGGGCCCAGTGGGCGGTACGGGCCGTGGGCCGTACGGGCCGTGGGCGGTACGGGCCCGGGGTGGGCCCGACGCAGCGGCTCAGCTTCCCGGGACCACCGGCGGCGAGGCGGCCCCGGAGATCCGCCGGCTTCCCGGCGGTCGCCGACGGCCCGCCAAGCGGTCTTCACGACGTTTCGGGGAACACCCGTGACAGGGGGAGCACCCGTGACAGGGGGAGCACCCGTGACAGCAGGAACGACCGCACCCTCGTCCGCCTCACCACCCACCGCATCACCGCCCGCCGCCCGTCCCGCCCGTCCCCGGCCCGTCCCGACGGACTCACGAGCCTCACGAGTCCCGACAGACTCGGAAGCCCTGACCAGCACAGCAGCCCCGGCCGACACGGCAGCCCTGACCGACATGGCCGCCCCGCTCGGCACAGCAGCCCCGGCCGATACGCCGGTCCCGCCCGGGACCGTCCGGCCGCACCGCCCCGCTCGCGGGGCACAGCACCGCGCGTAGCACGGTGAGACGACCGCCACGGCGCGCCGCCGTGGCACGACACCGCGCCGCGCGGAACCGCACGCACGCAGACAACCCCGGAGGAACATCGTGGAGCAGGAGCGAGACGACCTCCTCACCCGAGCCCGGACCTGGCTCGCCGAGGACCCCGACCCCGAGACCCGCGCGGAGCTCGCCGCGCTGGTCGACGCCGAGAACCTGCCCGAGCTGGCGTCCCGCTTCGCCGGCACCCTCCAGTTCGGCACCGCCGGCCTCCGCGGCGAGCTGGGCGCGGGCCCGATGCGCATGAACCGCGCCGTGGTCATCCGGGCGGCGGCGGGCCTCGCCGCGTACCTGAAGCAGCAGGGCCATGCCGACGGCCTCGTCGTCATCGGCTACGACGCCCGCCACAAGAGCGCGGACTTCGCCCGCGACACCGCGGCCGTCATGGTCGGCGCGGGCCTGAAGGCGGCGCTGCTGCCGCGCCCGCTGCCCACCCCGGTCCTGGCGTTCGCCATCCGCCACCTGGGCGCCGTGGCCGGCGTCGAGGTGACCGCGAGCCACAACCCGCCGCGCGACAACGGCTACAAGGTCTACCTGGGCGACGGCTCGCAGATCGTGCCGCCGGCCGACGCCGGCATCGCCGCCGAGATCGCCGCCGTGGCGAGCCTGAACGACGTGGCGCGCCCCGAGTCGGGCTGGGAGACGCTGGACGACGCGGTCGTCGAGGCGTACCTGAAGCGCACCGACGCCGTCCTCACCGAGGGCTCGGCGCGCGACGTGCGCGTGGTCTACACGCCGATGCACGGCGTCGGCCGGACCGTCCTGACCGCCGCCTTCGCCCGCGCCGGCTTCCCGGCGCCGGTCGTCGTCGCCGAGCAGGCCGAGCCGGACCCGGACTTCCCGACGGTCGCGTTCCCCAACCCGGAGGAGCCGGGCGCGATGGACCTGGCGTTCGCCACGGCCCGCGCCGCGGCCGAGCGCGGCGAGGCGCCGGACATCGTCATCGCCAACGACCCGGACGCCGACCGCTGCGCCGTCGCCGTCCCGGACCCGTCCGCCGACGCGGGCTGGCGGATGCTGCGCGGCGACGAGGTGGGCGCGCTGCTGGCCGCGCACCTCGGCCGGAAGGACGCGACCGGTACGTTCGCGACGACGATCGTCTCCTCGTCGCTGCTCTCCCGCATCGCCGCGGCGAGCGCCGGCGTCGACTACACCGAGACCCTCACCGGCTTCAAGTGGCTGGCCCGCGTCGACGGCCTGCGCTACGCCTACGAGGAGGCCCTCGGCTACTGCGTGGACCCCGCGGGCGTCCGGGACAAGGACGGCATCACCGCCGCCCTGCTGGTCGCGGAACTGGCCGCCGGGCTCAAGGAGCAGGGCCGGTCCCTGACCGACCTCCTCGACGACCTCGCGGTCGAGCACGGCCTGCACGCCACGGACCAGCTCTCGGTCCGTGTCCAGGACCTGTCCCTGATCGCCGCCGCCATGCGCCGGCTGCGCGAGCAGCCGCCGACCGCCCTGGCCGGCCTCGCGGTCGCCACGGCGGAGGACCTCTCGGAGGGCTCCGAGGCCCTGCCGCCGACCGACGGTCTGCGGTACCACCTTTCGGGTGACGCCGACGGCACCGTCTCGGCCGCCCGGGTCATCGTCCGCCCGAGCGGCACCGAGCCCAAGCTCAAGTGCTACCTGGAGGCCGTCGTCCCGGTCGGCTCCGCGACGGACCTGCCCGCCGCACGCCGCCGCGCGGCGGACGTCCTCGCCGCGATCAAGAAGGACCTGGCGGAGGCGGCGGGCATCTGACCCGGCCCGCCACATGCCTTGCGAGGCCCCGCTCCCGGGACATCCGGGGGCGGGGCCTCCGCCGTCATACGGCACGGCGGCGGAACCGGACGGAAGCCGACGGCCACTGGGCCGGCGTGAACGTCGCTTCCAAGCGGGCTCAAGGGGGCCCAGTGCCCCTGTCGACGGTGGGGCCGGTGCCGCGGTGTTCGCGGTGATACCGGTCGACGTGATGCGCCCGGCGCCGCCGCGACGGCGGCGACAGCGGTGGCGGGGCCCGAAGCGGCGGCCGACGCGCGCGCGTCGGTGTCCCTGACCGTCCGGGCCCCCGCCGCCCCGGTGCGGAGGGTGGCGGGGGCGGCGGTCCGGTCCGCTGCCGCCGCGACGGCGCGCATCGCCGCGTGATCCCATATGAGCGACGGCACCGTCACCACGGACTTCGCCGGGCGGAGCGCCCGCTCGGTGTGGAATCGCGTCGGTCACCCGCCGGTGGTCCCGTCCACCCGCTAGACGCCCCGGCCGACGAGCCGGATGGAAGGTGGCCGCGTCGACGGGCGACAGGGGCACTATCCCCTTTCCGCAACACCGTAGTGGGCGATCAGCTCGGCGGCGTAGGCGTCCGGGACGAAGCCGTCGTGGAAGGTATGCGGCAGCCAGAACGTCAGCGCGCCGGCCGCGTCGAGGCACGGCCCGTACCGCGCGCGCCAATCGTGCCGGGCCGCCTCGTCCGGGAAGCCGCGGACGACGGCGACTTCCGGGTCCCGTTGGCCCCAACAGCCCCAACGGCCGGAGGGGCCGGTCACCGCGACCGTCCGCGCCGCGATGGTGATCGACTCCAGGTGCTCCCGGCCCGAGTCGAACCCGACCTCCGCCCAGTAGTCGTCCGGCGTGGCCTCGACGGACAGCGACAGCGCCGCCGGTCCGGCGACACCGTCCGCCGCGACCACGAGCAGATCGACCTGTCGGTCGCCGTGCGACTCGGCCAGCGCGGCGAGCGCCGGCCAGGCGTCCGGAGTGAGCAGCGCATCGAACTCGCAGAACACCGCATCGTCGGCGAGATGCCGGAAAACCGGCGCGGGCAACCTGGCACCGAGATCGAAAACGGCAGCGGCGCGGGCACGGACGGTGTCCGGGTTCGGAGTCATGGGAGCGGTGCCCTGGTCCTCGGCGTGGCATAGGGCGGGGCGGACGTGGCCGGTCATACGGCGAGGGTATGCACGCCCTGATCACCGGGGGAAACCCAACCCGCCCCGGCTAGGCCATGGTCGAGACAGAGCCGCAAGGTGGAACACGCGGTGCCCGTTTTCCGCCCGGCATGGCCGCATGGCCGACATCCGGGCCGGACGCGTCGTCCGCACCACCGCGCCCCGTCCCACCGTCGGGGCGTACGGCATCGGCGAAGGCCTGGTGACCCGGGTGGGCCTGCCGGCGCCGGAGGAGATGGCGGAGGCGACGGCGGCGCACAGTCGTGGTGGGGCGACGAAGAGGCAGGCTTCCGGAGGCCCGGCACCGGCTCGTCGCGGCGTACGGCTCCGCCTCCGCCAACCTCCCTACTCGTCAAGGCAGTCGGCAAGCCGCCGACACGTCCGCCCCAGGTCGTCCATGTACCGGAAGGCAGCCTCGCCGTCGCGCCCCGCGAACCGGTCCAGGTCGTCCTGCGCCCGGTTGATCAACGCCGTCCACTGGATCCACGCCATCGTCCCGCGCTCGATCCCCTCCACCCGGCTCCGTGCCACCCGCAGCATGCGCCGCATGTGCTCGCGCAGGGTTCCGGTGATCTCCCGCACCTCCGCCGCCCGGGGCGGACGCGCCCGTACCTGGAGGGCACGGCGCACGGTGGCGCGGACGGAGACCAGGTCGATGGGCTCGATATCGCCGGTCATCAGCGTCATGACGGGCGGATGCGGGTCGCGGTCACGGCTGGTCGGCTCATCGGCTGGGGGCATGGTGATCTCCTGCTTCCGTCTGTGGCAGCACGCCGTCGGGCCTGCGCGCCGTTCATCGGTGGCGGGCGTTCCGGTTCCTGGGCCGCCGCTTCCTGCGCGGCAAGCCTGCCGTGACGGTCTGTCCGGCCACAGGGACGCAACGTCCCACTTTCCGGCGCTTCACCGCGCCCGTTCCTCCACTCCCAGGAGCGCGGCCAGCCTGCGGAGCCCCGGCGGGTGCGCCGGCCCGGACAGCAGGTCGACGACGATGGCGACGGCGAGCGTGTGGTGCCGCATCCAGCCCGGGGCCGTGCGGTGAAGCTTCTCCAGCGCCCGTACCGCCTCGGCCGCGTCCCCGACATCGGCGTGCGCGCGGGCCAGGTCGAGGAGCAGCCAAGTCCGCCAGGACGGCGGGATGTCAGCGCTCAACCGCATCCGCCGGGCAAGGCGGAGGGCTTCCTGCGGCCGGCCGTGCTGCACAGCGAGGCGCACGCGTTCGATGCGCACGGACGACCGGCTGAACACGCTGACCAGCTTGCCGTTGGGTGCCGGCGGCAGAGCGACCAGGCGGCCCGCGGCCTGCTCGGCCGTACGCATCATCTCGTCGGCGGTGTCGTAGTCACCGGAACGCGCGGAACTGGTGGCGGCGGACATCAGCAGCCCGCCCCAGACGCGTACGCCCTCCGTGCCGCGCGCGTGGACCCGCTCGACGCCGTCGGCGGCGTGCACGGCCAGGCGCAGCGCGTCGTCCAGCCGGTTCTGGCGCTGGTAGGCCCAGGCGACGGAGTTGCAGACCATGGCGGAAAGCAGCGGGTCCCCGGACGCCTCGGCGGCGGTGACCGCCCGTTCCAGCGCGGACAGGGCGAGATCCGTCTTGCCGAGACGGATCGACAGATGCCCGCCGAGTTGCAGCGCCTTCGCCAGACCCGCTTGCCCGACGGCACGTTGCGCGTCGTCACCCACCGCGGCGGCCAAGCGGTTGTCGGCGATGATTCCCGGCAGCGCCGCCATCAGCGGCTCGAACTCGGCGGCGTGGTACAGCGTCCACGCCTCTTCGAGCGTGGAGCGGAGCAGCGGGAGCGTGACGGCCTCCGGTCCGTCCGGTTCAGGCGGCGGGGCGAAGAGGGCAGGCGCGATCGCCCGTCGCAATGCCACGAGCCGGGGCGGCTCCGCCTGCCCGGTGGAGGGAACCCCCGGCGGATCCCCCAGCAAGGCGGTGAGCTCCACACCGAGGCCCCGGGCCAGAGTGTGCAGCGTAGGGAGCCGAGCGGAGTGCTTGCGCCGCTGTTCCAGCTTGCGCACGACGTCGACCGACACCCCGGCCCGTTCCGCCAGCGCTTCTTGCGTGAGCCCGGCCATGCGCCGCAGCTTCCCCAGACGATCACCAAGGTGCTCGTTCGCAGCCATGCTCCGACGCTACGCCCCGGCGCCCGCAACGGGCTCCCTACTCGTCAAGGCAGTCGGCGAGCCGCCGGCACGTCCGCCCGAGGTCGTCCATGTACACCGCCGCCGCGAAGCCGCCGTTCCCCACGACACGATCCAGGTCGTCCTGCGCCCGGTTGATCAACGCCGTCCACTGGATCCACGCCATCGTCCCGCGCTCGATCCCCTCCACCCGGCTCCGTGCCACCCGCAGCATGCGCCGCATGTGCTCGCGCAGGGTTCCGGTGATCTCCCGCACCTCCGCCGCCCGGGGCGGACGCGCCCGTACCTGGAGGGCACGGCGCACGGTGGCGCGGACGGAGACCAGGTCCAAGGGTTCGATGTCGCCGGTCATCAGTGGCGCGACCAGTGGGGTGCGAAGCGGCTTCTGTCGTGGGTTTTCATCAGAGGAGGGCATGGGCGATCGGTGTCCCTTCCGGCGGCCTCGGGTGGTGACATGCTCAGGTGGTCACGACGCTAGGAGAGGGCGGCATCCGGGAACCACGAGGTTGCGGACGATTGCAGGCCGCTCACTGGAGCGAGTGAATCGCTGCCGTGATCAGGTCTCGCGCAGGCCGCCCGTGCACGGCAAGCGCCCCAAGGGCAGCGAACGCCCGTGCGTAAGTCCGCACTTCGCTGGGCTGTGTGACGGTGACCTTGGCGGTAAGCAGCTCCACATGAACGCGCTGATCATCGAACATCGTGAAGGTTTCCTGGCCCCACATCGTCCGCAAGGCGGTACGCGGGATGATGCCCAGCGACACGTTCGGCAGCCGCATGGCGGTAAGCAGGTGGTCGAGTTGCTCGGCCAGTACGGAAGTGTCTCCATATCGGTAGTAGAGAACGTCCTCCTCCAAGAGGAGAGCGAACTCATGCCCTGCTCGATAGATGATTTGCGAGCGGGCGGCTCGTGCTCTGGCAGCCGCGACCGCGTCGTCAGGGAGGCCACGGAATCCGGCGATGACCGACAGAAGCGAACGCGCGTAATCCTCCGTTTGCAGAACACCCGGCATCACGCGCGTGGAATAGACACGGAAACGGCGTGTGCGCTCGTACAGGGGAAGGTACGACTCCTGGAGCCGACAGAGGCCGGTTCGCTGCAATCGACGCCACTGAACGTACATCGACTCGACCGTACGGCTGGTGGCGATAAGGTCCGCGGCCTGGTCCTCCGCCCCGCAGGCACGGCACCAGGCACGCAGATCATCATCGGTGGGCGACGTCTTCGCGTTCTCCAGCCGTAAGGTCTTGGCCGGATGCCATCCACACGCGGCAGCCACATCGCGCCCGCTCAGGCCGGCGTCCAGTCGCAGTTCGCGAAGGCGTCCGGCCAGTGCCTCCCGGACCGTGCGCGCGCTTGATGACGGAGACGTCGACATGTGTGGCGGTCAGGAGAGGTTCGATCTACACCTTGAACTGGTCGTGCGGGACGGCGCGTTCCCCCACGGCCTCGAAGGCCGCGGCGCACAATCGCACCACTTCCGCTTCGCGCCTTACCTCCGGCCCGGCCGATGCTCCGTCTCCTGTGAAGTGATTGAACCGCACCACTTCATCGTCGAACAACCAGAAGTCGTTGCCGGGCAGGGCGATATCCGAAGCGTAGCGGCGAGGCAACCAGCGAACGGACTCTCCTGCTTCGACGTTCAAGGCCGTCCCGGCGTACTCGAACCGGATGTACTCGGAGACGGGCTCGGACACGATGCGCGCACGCCGCAGCGTGACGCCCCTCGCAACACTTACGGCCACCAGGTCGAGCCACGCCCGACGCCGTCCCGCCCGGTCGCGACGACTGCTGTCGTCTCCGCGCTTCCACGCCTCGAACTCGGCTGCCTCCGCGGCGATTCCGTAGACGTCCCGCATCTCCAGATGAACGGCCGACCGGCGGCACTCAGCGATCATCTCCGAGAAGCTCGGCGCGTTCTGCTGCGGCATCGCATGCCTTCCTGAGCTGCTGAACCATCCTGGCGGGAATAACGGATCACTGCCTCGGTCTCCGGGATATGCCCGGATTCGAGGCATTCCCGCTCTGTTTCCTCATCCGTTTTCCACCCCTGGAAGACCAGATCCGCGTTCTTCCGATCGACCCACACGGTAGGGCATTCATCGCCATCAGTGTTGGGATCCTTGCCGAAGAACTCCAGCGCCACGTCAACTCCCCTTCAGGCGACCCTTTGGCTGCACGAGCGTCACTTCGGCGATCGCATCCGTCAAGGGCGCACCGGGGCGCACGGCGGGCGCAATACCCGCCTCTGGGCGCCGGGTAGCAGTCACCTACGCCGCTCAGGCGGGGGTGCCTGGGTGGGATCGGCGGCGGCTCGCCGCATCGACGGTTCCGGGTCTTGGTGGACCGCGTCCTGGCGCTTCCCGCCTTTGGAAGAAAGGAAGTTGGGAAAGCCATACCCGACCAAACCCTCCCCGTCACACCATCGGGTGACGCGGTGGATCGGGTGTCGAGCGGCGCGGTACGGTCGCCGCGAACAACCCGTAAACGTAGACGGCCCCCGCTGGGACTGGCATCCCGGGGCGAGGGCCTGATCATCAAGGAAGCGAAGACCTTCCCTATGACTGAGGCGCAGTTTAGCGCGCGGGTGTCCGCGCGCGCCGGGCGGTCGCGCGGTGGAGTGATCCATCTGCGGCACCGGCACACGAGTCATTTCACCGTCGTCGGCAACCACCTCCCCCAGCACCGCGAGCTGTCGTTGGTCGCGATCGGGATCGGGGTCTACGTGCAGTCGCTGCCGGACGGTGTTCCCATCGGCATCAAGGACCTCACCCGCCGCTTTCCTGAAGGCGAGGTGACCATCGGGCGCGGGCTGCGGGAGTTGGAGGCCGCCGGGTACCTGGAGCGGCGACGCGTCCGGAACGCCGGCGGGCAGGTCGTCACCGTCACGCGATGGCACGAGCAACCGCGTGACGCGGCGGCGAGGGCGTGCTTCCGGGAGGCACCACCACCTGACGCGGCCGGGACAACCGGGCGTCGCCTGTCCGCCCCGGCCCGGCTCGGTGGACGGTCCGACGCCGAGGGCGGCGGCTCGGGCGACGGGGAGCGAGGGCGGGCGCGACCCGGCGTGCGGGCGGGCGGTCCGCCTCCGAACCCGGTCGGCGGCGGCTGTCGTGACTCCGCTCGCGCACGCCAGGCGCCCGCCGCCCAGGGCGCTCCGCACCCGGAGCCGGTTTCCGGCCCGCTCACGGCATGGGCTGCGGAGGTCTCCTCGCGGCCGGCTCCGCCGTCGGATTCCGGTCAGCGACCGGAATCCGTCACGGTAGCCGTAACCGATCCCTATGCGGCTGCGCCGCCATCGGCGCCCTTGGTACCGGCCGTGCGTCCCGCCCCGGTCACGGCTACGGCTACGGCTACGGCTACGGCTACGGCTACGGCTACGGCTACGGGCGATCCTCTGTCTCCCGTCCCGGTCACACCTTCGTGCTCGGGTGCGTCATCGGGATCGGGTGCGTCTTCGGACCCCGGCACGCCCTCAGCCCCGGACGCACCCTCAAACCCGGGCGCACCTTCAGAGTCGGGCGGGCCTTCGGAGCCGGGTGCGCCCGCGGACCCGGACCCGGATCCGTGGCCGGTCCCGGGTCTGCGGACAGCCTCCGGTCCGCGCTCGGGTTCCGTACCGCTATCAGCTCCCGCCCCGGCTGTCGGCAGGCAGGCAGCCGCCATGTCACCCGCGGGTCCGCACCCGTCGTCAGGCCCGGTTCCGTGGTCGGCTTCCTTCGCCATCCCGGCCCCCGCCTCCGCTCACCGCCTCGACGGGTCGCACGGCCGTGAACCGAGCGGCACTGGTCGACCAGGGGGACAGCCGATCCGGCGGCCGGGCGACGGAGCGGCGGAAACCGTCGCCGCCGACCTTCTCGCCGGTCTCCGCCGGTACGACCCCCGCCTGCTGCTCTCCGTCGACGACGTACGGGAACTCGTCCCCGCCGTCCAAGCGTGGCTCGACCGGGGCGTCGAGGCCGTCCACGTCACCCGGGCGCTGACCGCCGACCTGCCCGTGGGCCGGATCGCCCGGCCCGTGGCGCTGTTGCGGCACCGGCTCCTCCGGGGGCTGCCGCCCGCGCTGCCCGCGGATGAACCCCGGCCCGCTCCGGTCGCCGCGCCGAAGCCGCTCCCCCTCCAGACCTGCGACGGCTGCGAACGCGCCTTCCGCGCCGCCCGCCCCGGGCTGCTCTGCCGCGACTGCCGGGAACGAGCCGCCGTCGTCGCGGCGGGGTGACCCCCGCCCGTCAGCACCCGTCAGAACCCGTCACCCTCGCCGACGGCCGGGCCGGACCCAAGCCCTCGCCCCGGCGGGGAGACGGACCCCGACGCCATCGGGGCCCAGCGCCACGCCCTGTACCGGCAGCGGGAGCGCGCCGGGGAAATCGTCGGCGGCAGCCCAGGCGCCTCTAGCCCTCGTCAGACGGACAGCGACGGCACGAGCCGATATGGAACGGGCGGTCCGCACCGCACCACCCGGTCTCCTCGTGCCGCCTCAGATCATCGCGTACAGCACCACGCACAACACCAGCCCCACCACCGACGGCGCGATCAGCTCGTACGCCCAGCGGACCGACGTCTCCCCCTGCGCGCCCTCCCTGCCCGCGCAGCGCTCGGCGAGTTCGCGCAGGTCCTCGATGGCCTGGTCGGAGGGCGAGCGGTCCGGGGCGTCGGAAGCGCTGACCGTGGCCCGGTCGCTGAGGCCCTCCGCCGCGGCGCGCTGCTGGCGGCCGGCGGCCCGCTTGCGCTGGCGGAGGGAGACCGGGATGGCCCAGAGCTGGTATTTCGCGCCCTCCGTCAGCACCTCGCTGGAGTACCCGGCGCGGACGGCGACGACGCGCGACCACGGGAGGGTGATCGTCCGGAAGGGATTGCGCACCAGAAGACGGTCCTCCGAGGCCCAGACCGCCGGGCGCACGGTGAACGCGATCACCAGCGGCACCAGGAACAACAGGCCCGCCAGCGCCAGCCAGGGCGTCCGGCCCGTGCCCCGCACGATCGCGTCGCCGCCCAGCCACGCGGCCAGCCCCAGCAGCAGGACGCCGCTCGCGATACCGGCGGCCGAGCGGTAGCGGCGCTCGGCGAACTCCGGCGCTTCTGGAGAACTCGTCATGGGCCGATTCTGCCGGACCACGAGCCTCCCGGACGTTGCAGTACGGCAACGCCGTACCGCCCGTACCAGCGGGAACGCGGTGTGCCGGGGTGACGCGGGGTGTAACGAGGGGGTGTTACTTGACGTGGTTCACCACGACGCAGCCCTTGGGCAGCTTCGGGAACAGCGTGGTGGCCGGGTGGCTGCCGGCACCGCCCTGCGTCTGGAACACGAACTTCGGCTGGACACTGCCGACGTTGGTGATCTTCGCGATGATGCCCGCGTCCTTGGGGAGGGAGGGGTGCTTGCGGTCGAGGTGGGCGAAGTAGACGGGACGGCCGTCGTCACCCGCCGTGTAGAGCCAGGCCTCCGGGCCGCGCGGGGTGTTGTACAGACCGGCCATCGCGCCCGCGCCGATGCTCTCGGTCTTCTTGGCGACGCACTGGCCGGACGGGAGGGCGGAGCCCTGGCCGTTGCTGCCCTTGTCCTTGAGCGCGGTCACCTTGCCGCTGCGCGCGTTCAGCTTGACCAGGTACTCGCCGCCCTTGCCGACCAGCGCCTGGGGGTGCTTGGCGTCCAGGACGGCCGCGAGGTTGCCGTTCCAGACGACGAACGCCGTGTGCTCGTACCGCCACTTCTGGTAGACGGCGGCGCGGTTGCCGTGGCCGCCCGGGAGCGGGGTGTTGCCCACGTGGCTGCCGCCGCGCGCCTGGTGGAAGCCCTTGTCCGTGCCCAGCCCGAGGTCCTTCTCACGCACCGAGCCGACCTTGCCCGTGTTGACGTCGATCTCGATGAGGATGTGCTCGTGGGTCAGGTAGGGCCGCTTGGAGTCGAGGGTTCCGAGCTTCTTGCCCTTCGAGGTGAGGACCTCGGCGCGGTACTCCTTCGCGCCCTTGTAGACCTTGGCGACGCTGCCGTCGAGCAGCTTCACCGTCCGTACCGGTGAGGACTTCGCCGCGGCCGCGGCAGGGGTGTGGGGGGCCGCGAAGGCGGTGGAGACGGGGGCGAGCACGGCCCCCGCGACGGCGGCGGAGGCGAGGGCGATGCGCAGGGTGTGACGGCGACGGGACATGCGTGGCTCCTGGTGACGAGCGCCGGACGGGTAGACGATCCGCATGCCGCTTTCCTCAAGGTGTGGGGCCGGTGAGTCGGGCGGTGCTGCTGGGAAAGAATCTATGGATCTTGTGTCATCACCCGGTCTTTCGAATGTCACGGGACCTCGACAGCGAACGGAGGAATCACCTCCACGTCCGCGGGGAAAGCGGGATCCGTACCCCAATCGGAAGAACCGCTTCCGCGTCGCAGGGGGGTGACACGCGCTACGCGCGTAGATATGCTCATCAGGTGACCATGTCCCAACCTCTAAGGTTCCCTTCCCCCGGCAAAGAAGCCGCGGAGCGACTGGCCTCGATGGCGGATGTCACCGCCTCCGACGGTGCGCTGCGCCGCTTCCTGCACGGCCTCCCGGGCGTCGACCCGGTCGGGCTGGAGGCCCGCGCCGCCGCGCTCGGCACCCGCTCGATCAAGACGACGGCGAAGGCGTACGCCATCGACCTGGCGATCTCGATGATCGACCTGACGACCCTGGAGGGCGCGGACACCCCGGGCAAGGTCCGGGCGCTGTGCGCCAAGGCCCTCAACCCGGACCCGACGGACCGCGGCACGCCGCGTACCGCCGCCGTCTGCGTCTACCCCGACATGGTGGCCACCGCGGCCGAGGCCGTGCGCGGCTCGGACGTGAAGGTCGCGTCCGTCGCCACCGCCTTCCCCGCGGGCCGCGCGGCCCTGCCGGTGAAGCTGGCGGACACCAGGGACGCCGTCGCCGCCGGCGCGCACGAGGTCGACATGGTGATCGACCGCGGCGCGTTCCTGGCCGGGCGCTACCTGAAGGTCTTCGAGGAGATCAAGGCCGTCAAGGAGGCCTGCCGCCGCGAGGACGGCACGGCCGCCCGCCTGAAGGTCATCTTCGAGACCGGCGAGCTGTCGACGTACGACAACATCCGCCGCGCCTCCTGGCTCGGCATGCTGGCCGGCGCCGACTTCATCAAGACCTCGACCGGCAAGGTCGCCGTCAACGCCACGCCCGCCAACACGCTGCTGATGCTGGAGGCCGTCCGCGACTTCCACGCGCTCACCGGTGTCCAGGTCGGCGTGAAGCCCGCCGGCGGCATCCGTACCACCAAGGACGCGCTCAAGTTCCTGGTGCTGGTCAACGAGACCGTCGGCGAGGAATGGCTGACGAACGAGTGGTTCCGTTTCGGTGCCTCCAGCCTGCTCAACGACCTGCTGATGCAGCGGCAGAAGCTCAGCACCGGGCGCTACTCCGGTCCCGACTACGTGACGGTGGACTGATCATGGCTTTCGATTACGCACCGGCGCCCGAGTCGCGCGCGGTCGTCGACATCGCCCCCTCCTACGGGCTGTTCATCGACGGCGAGTTCCGCGAGGCGTCCGACGGCAAGGTCTTCAAGACCGTCTCGCCGTCGACCGAGGAGGTCCTCTCCGAGGTGGCGCAGGCCACCGAGGCCGACGTGGACGCGGCTGTGAAGGCCGCCCGCAAGGCGTTCGAGAAGTGGTCGGCGCTGCCCGGCTCGGAGCGCGCCAAGTACCTCTTCCGCATCGCCCGCATCATCCAGGAGCGCTCCCGCGAGCTCGCCGTCCTGGAGACGCTGGACAACGGCAAGCCGATCAAGGAGACCCGCGACGCGGACCTCCCGCTGG
Organism: Streptomyces sp. URMC 126; assembly: GCF_051386555.1. Classification (NCBI taxonomy): domain Bacteria; kingdom Bacillati; phylum Actinomycetota; class Actinomycetes; order Kitasatosporales; family Streptomycetaceae; genus Streptomyces; species Streptomyces sp. URMC 126. The sequence continues at coordinate 3,375 of NZ_JBPQTX010000075.1, read as the reverse complement.
TCGCCGCGCACTTCTTCTACTACGCGGGCTGGGCCGACAAGCTGGAGCACGCCGGCTTCGGCCCGAACCCCAAGCCGCTGGGCGTCGCGGGCCAGGTCATCCCGTGGAACTTCCCGCTGCTGATGCTGGCGTGGAAGATCGCCCCGGCGCTGGCCGCCGGCAACACGGTCGTCCTCAAGCCGGCCGAGACCACGCCGCTGTCGGCGCTGTTCTTCGCGGACATCTGCCGCCAGGCCGGCCTGCCCAAGGGCGTCGTCAACATCCTGACCGGCGACGGTACGACCGGCGCCGCTCTGGTGGGCCACGACGGCATCGCCAAGGTCGCCTTCACCGGCTCCACCGCCGTCGGCAAGCAGATCGCCCGGACCGTCGCCGGTACGGACAAGAAGCTCACCCTCGAACTGGGCGGCAAGGGCGCCAACATCGTCTTCGACGACGCCCCGATCGACCAGGCCGTCGAAGGCATCGTCACCGGCATCTTCTTCAACCAGGGCCAGGTCTGCTGTGCCGGTTCGCGCCTGCTGGTGCAGGAGTCGATCCAGGACGAGCTGCTGGACGCGCTGAAGCGCCGGATCGCGTCCCTGCGCGTCGGCGACCCGCTGGACAAGAACACCGACGTCGGCGCGATCAACTCCGCCGAGCAGCTGGCCCGGATCACCGAGCTCGCCGACAGCGGTGTCGCCGAGGGCGCCGAGCGCTGGGCCCCGGCCTGCGAACTGCCGTCGTCCGGCTACTGGTTCGCGCCGACGGTGTTCACCAACGTCACCCAGGCCCACCGGATCGCCCGCGAGGAGATCTTCGGCCCGGTGCTCTCCGTGCTGACCTTCCGCACCCCGGCGGAGGCCGTCGCCAAGGCCAACAACTCGCAGTACGGGCTGTCGGCCGGCATCTGGACGGAGAAGGGGTCGCGCATGCTGGCCGTCGCGAGCAAGCTGCGGGCCGGCGTCGTCTGGGCCAACACGTTCAACAAGTTCGATCCGACTTCGCCCTTCGGCGGCTACAAGGAGTCGGGCTTCGGTCGCGAGGGTGGCCGTCACGGTCTGGAGGCGTACCTCGATGTCTGATGCACGACTGAGCGTCTTCAAGACCTACAAGCTGTTCGTCGGGGGCAAGTTCCCCCGGTCCGAGAGCGGGCGGGTGTACGAGGTGACCGACTCGAAGGGCAACTGGCTCGCCAACGCGCCCCTGTCGTCCCGCAAGGACGGCCGTGACGCCGTCGTGGCGGCGCGCAAGGCGTTCTCCGGCTGGTCCGGCGCGACCGCGTACAACCGCGGCCAGATCCTCTACCGCGTCGCCGAGATGCTGGAGGGCCGCCGGGAGCAGTTCACCGCCGAGGTCGCCGACGCGGAGGGCCTGTCCAAGGCCAAGGCCGCCGCGCAGGTGGACGCCGCGATCGACCGCTGGGTCTGGTACGCGGGCTGGACGGACAAGATCGCCCAGATCGCGGGCGGGACGAACCCGGTCGCCGGGCCGTTCTTCAACGTCTCGTCCCCCGAGCCGACGGGCGTCGTGGCCGTCGTCGCGCCGCGGGAGTCGTCGTTCCTCGGCCTGGTGTCGGTGATCGCCCCGGCGATCGCGGCCGGCAACACGGTCGTCGTGGTCGCGTCCGAGAAGGCGCCGCTGCCGGCGCTCTCCCTCGGCGAGGTGCTGGCCACGTCCGACGTGCCGGGCGGCGTCGTCAACATCCTGTCCGGCCGGGCGGCGGAGATCATGCCGTCGCTGGCCGCGCACCAGGACGTCAACGCGATCGACCTGGCCGGCGCGGACGCCGAGCTCGCCACGGAGCTGGAGGTGGCCGCGGCGGACAACCTGAAGCGCGTCCTCCGTCCACAGCCTGTGGACTGGGCGGCGGCGCCGGGCACCGGCCGCCTGATGGCGTTCCTGGAGACCAAGACCGTCTGGCACCCGACGGGGTCGCTGGGCGCGGGCGGTTCCTCCTACTGAGCGGGACAGCGCGAGAGGGCGGGACCGTACGGTCCCGCCCTCTCGCGTTCTCCCCGGCGTCTCAGCGCGGCAGCAGGTTCAGCCCCGGGACGTCCTGCAGCTTGCCGCCGTCCGACAGGGAGCCCGTCAGCGCCCGTGTGCTGACCGGCTTGAAGTCCGCGACCTGGGTGCCGACGGCGTTGTTCAGCGGGTCGGAGCCCGTCCCCGCGAGCGGATTGACGGGCAGCATCCGCAACACCGGGACCAGCGGCTCGACCGACTTCTGGAGGCCGATCCGCACCCCTTCGCCCGCGGCGGCGAGATCGATCTGCCCGAGCTGCGCCTGGGCCCGGTTGGCGTGCCCGCCGGCCGGCCGGGCGCTCGCCTCCGTCGCACCCGTGACGGCGATGGCCGCCCCCGCGGTCAGGGTCAGTCCCGTCCGGACCAGGGGACGCGCGAGACGTGAGGAAGGACGGAACGCGTGACGTGCGTGCGAGGCCATGACCACCTGCCGTGCCGGGGACCGGAATCCATTCAGCCACGCAGCGTAGTTTAACGGTCACGCTCGGCGCATCCGGCGACCCAGGGGGGTCCCTCTTCCGGCCCAATGCGTCACACTGGTCTCCCGTGACTGCCCTCCCGCCCCAGACGCCGTGCGCCCGCGTGATCCTGCTGACCGGACCGTCCGGCTCCGGCAAGTCGTCCCTCGCCGCCGGCACCGGCCTCCCGGTGCTCAACCTCGACGACTTCTACAAGGAGGGCACGGACCCCACGCTCCCCCAGCTGCCGGACGGCACGGGCGCCGACTGGGACTCCCCGCTGTCCTGGGACGCGGACGCGGCGGTCGCCGCGATCGACGCGCTCTGCCGGACGCGGCGCGCCGGCGTCCCGCTCTACGACATCTCCACCAGCTCGCGGACCGGCGAGAGCACGCTGGACATCGGCCGCACCCCCCTCTTCGTGGCGGAGGGGATCTTCGCCGCCGACATCATCGACCGCTGCCGCGACCTGGGCGTGCTCGCCGACGCGCTGTGCCTGCGCGGCCGCCCCTCGACGACCTTCCGGCGCCGGCTGGTGCGCGACCTGCGCGAGGCCCGCAAGCCGGTCCTCTACCTGATCCGCCGCGGACTGCGGCTGATGCGCGACGAGCGGGGGATCGTGGCCCGGCAGACCGCCCTCGGCGCGTTCGCCTGCGGCCGGGACGCGGCGATGGGCCGGATCGCGGCCGCGGCGGCCGGGCACTGCGAGAAGGTGGGCACCCCGGAGCGGGCCGCACGGCCGGGCGCGAAGGTCTGAGGCGGGCAGCCGGGGCGGGGCGCTGGAGGAACGGCGCGCAGAGAAGCGACGCGCGGCGGGACGGCACGGAAAGGCCCGGAAAGGCACGGAACGCGGAAGCGGGCGGACAGACCCCCCGGCCGTCCGCCCGCTTCCTTCCCCCGTTCCCCCCTCTTC
>NZ_JBPQTX010000074.1:0-25492 GCF_051386555.1 Streptomyces sp. URMC 126 | reverse complement strand
AAACCGCCTCACGCACCCCGCCACCCCTGCGACACAGCCCCTATAACTCGACCCCCAGCGCCCGAGCGTGCCGGTCCGCCGCCACCTCCGCCTCCGCCTCGTCCAGGTACACCTCGCACACCAGCCGTCCGTCGGACGTCATGTTGTGCTCCAGCTCCCAGAGCGAGATCTCGCCCCCGCCCTCCAGCAGGAACGCGTGCTCGTAGAACCGGCACCAGGTGGCGTCCCGGCCGGGCCCGCGCCGCCGCGGCTTGGTGATCAGCGCGATGTGGTGCCCCAGGGCGCCCCGCAGGATCTCGCCGACCACCTCGCCCGGCCCGTCGGGGTTCTCGGCACGCCGCAGCAGCCGCCGGGCGTGGTCGGGGGACGCCTCGGAGACGTACTCGCGGCGCGGCCGCACCGGGCCCATGGCGAGCAGCAGCTCCTCCGCCAGCCAGGCCGGCAGCTCCTCGTCCTCGGTACCGGGGCCGATGCCGCCGCCGATCCGCTCGTGGACCCGCCGCTCGGCCTCGTCGAGGGCGTCCTCGCGGGCGTACAGCTCGTACAGCAGGTCCTCGCTCGGCCCGGTGTCGTGCTCCAGCTCGTACAGCAGCAGGCTGCTGCCGTCCGCGAGGAGGAAGACGTGCCGGTACGTGTTGCACCGCAGCGGACGCGCGCCGTCGTTGCGCTGCCGGTACGAGCGGAGCTCCGCCTGGTGCATCAGCGCGGTGCGCAGCCGCTCCAGCAGCGGCTCGCCGATCTCGAACCCGTTCTGCGCGCGTACGAGCAGTTCGGCGACGTGCTCGGCGGGTGTCGGGCCCCCGCCCCGGTTCTCCCCTTCGCCCGTGCGCATCTGCTCCATGCCCCTCGACCTCCCGGCCTTCTCCTGCCCACCCCGCGCACTTACGGTAGCGGCGCGAACACGGGGCAGGGGCGGGTTCGCCGCATCCGCCGGGGCGCCCGTTTGACCGGCGAACGCGCGCCCCACGGGCTCCCGCCCTACAGTCGAAGACGTGTGCCGGGCGCCGTACGGGCCGGCCGGCACGGCCCCACCGGGACCCGACGCGCAGGAGGCCGCCGTGACCGCCGCCCCGCCCCCCGAGGAACTCAGCGAGCCGGTCGTCCGCGCGCTCGTCGTCGCGATGCGCGACGGTGACCGGGACGCCTTCTACGGCGCCTTCGCCGACGGCGCCGAGCTCACCGACGACGGCGCCCTCCAGGACCTGCGCTCCTGGGCGGAGCGCGAGGTGTTCGAGGCGCGCGGACGGCTGGAGGTGGCGGAGGAGCGGCAGCACGGGCGGTACCTGATCGGCCGGTTCCGCTCGGACCGGGCGGACCTGCACGGCACCCACTGGCACTTCCAGATCGCCGACGGGCGGGTCACCCGGCTCGACGTCGGCCAGGGCTGACCGACCGGGTCCGCCGGGCGGGCGAGGAGGTCACAGGCGCCCGCCAAGCGTGAGGATTTGGTGCACACGGCCGACGCCGGGCAACCCGCGCCCCGGCCCCCTCTTCTTACCGCCGGTGGGAGGCGACCGCCTCCCCCGGGGTCAGAGGAGGACCGAGATGCCCCCGCACGAGACGTCCCTGCGCTCCCCGCGGCCCCTCGGCCGGCCGCCGCTCCCCGGCCGTCCCCCGGCGGCCGCCCGGGTCGTCCTGGACTACCGGCGGCGCTCGGCGGTCGTCGACGGCAGGGAAGTCCGGCTCACTGAACGGGAGTTCGACCTCCTCGCCCATCTGGTAGGCCGCCCGCACCAAGCGCACACCCGGCGCCAGCTGCTGGCGTCGGTCTGGGGCCCGACCTCCGTCGGCGGCGGACGCACCGTGGACGTCCACATCGCCCGGCTCCGCGGCAAGCTGGGCCCGGACCACCGGGCGACGATCGTGACCGTACGGCACGTCGGCTACGCGTACGTGCCCGTCGCGCGCCCCCTTGCGGGCGACGGGTGACCAAGCTCACAGAGCGCGGCATAGGGCTCCGTACTCCCGCCCGTCGGGGAAAGCCTCGCCATCCCGGCCAATCGGCGTGAATGCGGAGGCCCCAACTCCGGGACGACGCATCCGCCGACACGGGTGTTCCCCGGCCGCAACCCCGGGCGCTCCCGCCGCCGGCCGCGCGCAATTCGGCGGGGAGCGGGCCGGGGTAATGATCCCGGAAGGGGCCGGAGGCATGCGAAAGGGCCCTACCTGGCGGTGATTCCGCAGGTAGGGCCCTTGTCGCAGCGTAGGCCGTGTGGGACTCGAACCCACAACCAATGGATTAAAAGTCCACTGCTCTGCCAATTGAGCTAACGGCCCGCACCCCGCAGCATAGCCCGGCAGAGCGCCGGATCCCGAGTCGTTATCCCCGGCACTTTTCCGGAAGGGCTCCAGGAAGGAGCCCTTCCGCTACTGACGCGCCGTACGGACCCTCAGTTCCGCTGGTGGGAAGGGTGCTTGCCGTGCTGCCGAATGATCAGCCGTTGCGCTTCCAGCGCGGCTTGTCGGCACGGCGGTCGAACGTCGAGCCGGCGCCGCGGTGGTCGTCACGGCGGCCGTACGGGCGGTCGCCGGCACCGGAGCGGAAGCCGCCGGACGGACGGTCGTCGCGACGGTCGCGGTTGAACGGACGGTCGCCGCCACCGGAGCGGTAGCCGCCCGACGGGCGGTCGTCGCGGCGGAAGCCGGAGGACGGACGGTCGTCGCGGCGGAAGCCGCCGGAGTGCCGGTCGTCGCGACGGAACCCACCGCGGTCGCCGCCGCGGTCGTCACGACGCTCGTCACGGCGGAAGCCGCCACGGTCGCCGCCACGGTCGCCGCCGCGGTCGTCACGGTCGTCGCGGCGGAAGCCACCGGACGGACGCTCGTCACGACGGTCGCGGTTGAACGGACGGTCGTCACGGCGCTCCTCGCGGCGGAAGCCGCCCGAGGGCCGGTCGTCACGGCGGTCACGGTTGAACGGACGGTCGTCACGACGCTCGTCACGGCGGAAGCCACCACGGTCGCCACCACGGTCGTCACGACGGTCGTCCCGGCGGAACCCGCCACGGTCGCCCCGGTCGTCCCGGCGCTCGCGGTCGTCGCGGCGGAAACCGCCCGAGCGGCGCTCGAAGTTGCCCCGCTCGTCGCGGCGCTCGGCCTGCGCGGGCACCGCGGCGGCGGCAGCGGCCTGCTCCGCGATCCGGGCGGCCTCGGCGGCGGCCTCCTCGGCGGCGGCGGCCACGGCGGCCTCCGGGTCCTCGCCGCGCTCACGGGCGGCGCGGGCCAGCAGGCGGTCGGCCTCCTCGCGCAGCTCGGTGGCGCGGCGCTGGGCGCGCTCCAGCTGGCGGTTGAGGTCGGCGAGGTCGCGCTCGGCCTGCTTGGCGGCGTTCGCCGCCGAGTCGGCCTGGACCTCGGTGAGGGAGCGGGCGCCGGTGATCTCGGCGACCTCGGGGTCGAAGGCGCCGGCGCCGCCGACGATGTGGCGCGAGGCGTCCACGCCCGCGTCCTCCATCAGGCGGAAGATCTGGCGGCGCTGGTGCGGCAGGGCCAGCGAGACGACCGTGCCGGACTGGCCGGCGCGGGCCGTACGACCCGAGCGGTGCAGGTAGTCCTTGTGGTCGCCGGCCGGGTCCACGTTGAGGACCAGGTCGATGCCGTCGACGTGGATGCCGCGGGCGGCGACGTCGGTGGCGACCAGGCAGTTGACGCGGCCGGCCTTGAAGTCCTCCAGGACGCGGGTACGGGCGCCCTGGGTCATGCCGCCGTGCAGCGCGTCCGCGCGGACACCGGCGTCGAGCAGCTGCTCGGCGACGCGGTCGGCGCCCATCTGGGTGCGGACGAAGATGATGGTGCGGCCCTTGCGGGCGGCGATGGCGGCGGTGACCGGCGCCTTGTCCTTCGGCTTCACGACGAGGACGTGGTGCGTCATCGTCGTGACCGCGCCGGCGGACGGGTCCACCTCGTGCGTGACCGGGTCGACCAGGTAGCGCTTGACCAGGGTGTCGATCTCGTTCTCCAGCGTCGCGGAGAACAGCAGGCGCTGGCCGCCGGACGGCACCAGGTCGAGGATCTCGGTGACCTCGGGCAGGAAGCCCATGTCGGCCATCTGGTCGGCCTCGTCGAGGACGGCGACCTTGACCTTGTCGAGCGAGGCGGCACCGCGGTTGATGATGTCGCGCAGGCGGCCGGGGGTGGCGACGAGGATGTCGACGCCGCGCTCCAAGGCGTAGATCTGGTTGCCCATGGACGTACCGCCGCAGACGACCTTCATCTTGAGGCCGAGGACGTCGCCGTAGGGCTGGAGGGCGTCGGCGACCTGCATCGCCAGCTCGCGGGTCGGGGTGAGGATCAGACCGCGCGGACGCTTCTTCTCGGTGTGGCCGCCCGCGAGGATCGACAGGAGCGGCAGACCGAACGAGAGGGTCTTGCCGGAGCCGGTGCGGCCGCGGCCCAGGATGTCCTTGCCGGACAGGGCGTCCGGGATGGTCGCCGCCTGGATCGGGAACGGGGTGGTGACGCCGTTCTGGGCGAGCTTGCGGACGATGGCGTCGTCCAGGCCCAGGTCGGCGAAGGTGATCGTCGGCTCGGCGGCCTCGACGGCCTCGGCGATCTCGACGATCTCGGGGGACTCGACGGTCTCGGTCGTCTCGACGGCCTCGGCGGTCTCGACGATCGTCTCGACGGCCACGGGCATGACGGTCTGGTCAGTGGAAATGGACATGCGAAATGCGAAACCTTCCGGAGTTTCGGCACGCGCCCAAGCTCCGTGTCGGCTTCACAAATGACCGCCTCGATGCGGTCAGCCACGGCAAGGTAAGGAACGCGCCACACGGCGCGCATCTGACAGGCGCCGGGCAAATGGGATCAAACGATCTACCACCATACGCACTCGATACCGCCCAGCGCAACCCTTGGCGGGCTTGCCCGGCGGCGAGGGGGCCGACGAGCCGTGGTCGGCATCGGCGGACGGAGCGGCGCTCGACGACCCGTCGCGCGCCTCCTTGACCCCGGGGCTCCCGGAGGCGCCCCGCGCCCCCTTGGCGTCCGCCCGCTCCGGCCGTCCGTCCGGCGCCGTCTTGCCGCCGTCGGGCCGGGCCCCGGCCTCGCGCTGCCGCCCGGACGCGGCGGGGGCCGGCCGTCCCGGCTCGCTCACGCTCATACAGCCGCCGAGGGCCAGGGTCGCGACGGCCACCGCCGCGAGGCGGGCGACCACCGGGCGCAGCCGGGTGGACGCGGGGTGCGCCCGGCCCGCTGGGGGTTCGGAGCGCACGGGGATCGCGTGCATGGGAGGGACCGCCTTCGGGACTCGCGGGGACAGGCTCCCTGCCCAACTGGCCCCGCGCCGCACAGGACACGCGCCCCGTCGCACCGGCCCGAGACGGAACCCGCGACTCCGGTGAGAGGCACCCGGCCCGGCCCTCCGGAGCGGCACCGAAGCGGCCCCGGAACCGCACCGGCCGCAAGACTTCCGCCCCCACGTCCGGCTCCCGGCGCCCCTCCCGCGCTCAGCCGTACCCGAGCGCGTGCAGCCGCTCGTCGTCGATGCCGAAGTGGTGCGCCACCTCGTGCACCACGGTGACCTCCACCTCCGCCACGACCTCCTCCCGCGTCGCGCACATACGCAGCGTGGGCCCGCGGTAGACGGTGATCCGGTCGGGCAGCACCCCCGCGTACCACTCGCCGCGCTCCGTCAGCGGCGTCCCCTCGTAGAGCCCGAGCAGCTCCGGGTCGTCCGCCGGAGGCTCGTCCTCGACGAACACGGCGACGTTGTCCATCAGCCGCGTCAGCTCCGGCGGGATCCGGTCCAGCCCTTCGGCGACCAGCTCCTCGAACTCCTCGCGCGTCATCTCCAGCACGCTCGCCATTGTCCGCCACGGACGGCCCGGGCGCGGGGTGTCCGACGGCCACGGAACCCGGCGGCCGCAGGGCCTCGGCAAACCGTTTTGGCGTTCACTCCCGACATCCCATATGCTTCTCACGTCCCCGAGGCGCCGCAAAGCGCCCAGGTGGGCCATTCAGCCCTCATCGTCTAGTGGCCCAGGACGCCGCCCTTTCAAGGCGGTAGCACGGGTTCGAATCCCGTTGGGGGCACGCTGTACCGTGTGCGAGACTAGTGCTCGCACATAGCAAGGTCCTGTGGAGCAGTTTGGAGTGCTCGCCACCCTGTCAAGGTGGAGGCCGCGGGTTCAAATCCCGTCAGGACCGCTGCGAATTCCTCCGGGATTCGCGTGGCTGGGTAGCTCAGTTGGTACGAGCGTCCGCCTGAAAAGCGGAAGGTCGCCGGTTCGACCCCGGCCCCAGCCACCGCCAGAAGGCCCCGATCTCCGGATCGGGGCCTTCTTCGTATGCGCTGGGCCCCGCCGAGCCCCCGCCGGGCCGGGGAAATGGGTTCGCCGCTTCGTCCCGCCTGGTGCGATCCTGGGATCCGTATGTCTACGCAGCCTGCCCTCACCCCTGCCGGCCTCGCCGCGCGCCTGTCCGAACTGTCCCTGCGCGACGCGCAGCGGCTGGGCCGCAGGCTGGACGGCGCCCGCCGGATCCGCAAGCCCGAGGCCCGGGAGGCGGTCCTCGCCGAGATCGAGGCCGAGATCGGCCAGGCCGAGGAGCGCGTGGCGCGCCGCGCGGCCCGGGTGCCGGCCGTCTCGTACCCCGAGCAGCTCCCGGTCAGCCAGAAGAAGGACGACATCCTGGAGGCGATACGCGACCACCAGGTCGTGATCGTCGCGGGTGAGACCGGCTCCGGCAAGACCACCCAGATCCCCAAGATCTGCCTGGAGCTCGGCCGGGGCGTCCGGGGCCTGATCGGGCACACCCAGCCCCGCCGGATCGCCGCCCGCACGGTGGCGGAGCGGGTCGCGGAGGAGCTGCGGACGCCGCTGGGCGAGGCCGTCGGCTGGAAGGTCCGCTTCACCGACCAGGTCGGCCCGGACACCATGGTCAAGCTGATGACCGACGGCATCCTGCTGGCGGAGATCCAGACCGACCGCGAGCTGCGCCAGTACGACACGATCATCATCGACGAGGCGCACGAGCGCAGCCTCAACATCGACTTCATCCTGGGCTACCTCGCCCAACTGCTCCCCCGCCGCCCCGACCTCAAGGTCGTCATCACCTCGGCGACGATCGATCCGGAGCGCTTCTCCCGGCACTTCGGGGACGCCCCGATCATCGAGGTCAGCGGGCGGACGTACCCCGTCGAGGTCCGCTACCGGCCGCTGCTGGAGGAGGACTCCGAGGACGCCGACCGCGACCAGGTCACGGCGATCTGCGACGCGGTGGACGAGCTCCGGCGGGAGGGCGACGGCGACATCCTGGTGTTCCTCTCCGGCGAGCGGGAGATCCGCGACACGGCGGACGCGCTGGAGAAGAAGAAGTACGCGTCGACGGAGATCCTGCCGCTGTACGCCCGGCTCTCGCACGCCGAGCAGCACCGCGTCTTCCAGCGGCACACCGGCCGCCGCATCGTCCTGGCGACGAACGTGGCGGAGACGTCCCTCACCGTCCCGGGCATCAAGTACGTCATCGACCCCGGCTTCGCCCGGATCTCCCGCTACAGCCACCGCACCAAGGTCCAGCGGCTGCCCATCGAGCCGGTCTCGCAGGCCAGCGCCAACCAGCGCAAGGGCCGCTGCGGCCGGACGAGCGACGGCGTCTGCATCCGGCTGTACTCGGAGGACGACTTCCTCTCCCGCCCGGAGTTCACGGACGCGGAGATCCTGCGGACGAATCTCGCCTCCGTCATCCTCCAGATGACCGCCGCCGGGCTCGGGGACATCGAGAAGTTCCCGTTCATCGACCCGCCGGACCGGCGCAACATCAAGGACGGCGTCGACCTGCTCCAGGAGCTGGGCGCGCTCGACCCGCAGCAGAAGGATCCGAAGAAGCGGCTCACGCCCCTCGGCCGGAAGCTGTCGCAGCTCCCCGTGGACCCCCGCCTCGCCCGGATGGTGCTGGAGGCGGACCGCAACGGCTGCGTCCGCGAGGTGATGGTGATCGCCGCCGCGCTGTCCATCCAGGACCCGCGCGAGCGGCCGTCGGAGAAGCAGCAGCAGGCCGACCAGCAGCACGCCCGGTTCAAGGACGAGACGAGCGACTTCCTCGCGTTCCTCAACCTCTGGCGCTATGTGCGCGAGCAGCAGAAGGCGCTGTCGTCCTCGGCGTTCCGGCGCATGTGCAAGTCGGAGTTCCTGAACTACCTGCGGATACGCGAGTGGCAGGACATCTACACCCAGCTGCGCACGGTCGCGAAGTCGATGGGCGTGCACCTGAACGACGAGGACGCGGCGCCGGAGCGCGTCCACCAGTCGCTGCTCGCGGGTCTCCTGTCGCACCTCGGTCTGAAGGACACCGAGAAGAACGAGTACCTGGGCGCCCGCAGCGCCAAGTTCGCGGTCTTCCCGGGCTCGGCCCTCTTCAAGAAGCCCCCGCGCTGGATCATGTCGGCGGAGCTGGTGGAGACCTCGCGGCTGTGGGCCCGGGTCAACGCCCGGATCGAGCCGGAGTGGATCGAGCCGCTCGCGCAGCACCTGGTGAAGCGCACCTACAGCGAGCCGCACTGGGAGCAGAAGCAGGCGGCCGTCATGGCGTACGAGCGGGTGACGCTCTACGGCGTGCCGATCGTGGCGCAGCGCAAGGTCAACTACGGCCGGATCGACCCGGAGACCAGCCGCGAGCTGTTCATCCGCAACGCGCTCGTCGAGGGCGACTGGAAGACGCACCACCAGTTCTTCCACGACAACCGCAAGCTCCTGGGCGAGGTCGAGGAGCTGGAGCACCGGGCCCGCCGCCGGGACATCCTGGTGGACGACGAGACGCTGTTCGACTTCTACGATCAGCGGCTGCCCGAACACGTCGTATCCGGCGCGCATTTCGACTCGTGGTGGAAGCACAAGCGGCGTGAAGAGCCGGAGCTGCTGAACTTCGAGCACTCGATGCTCATCAACGAGAACGCCGAGGCGGTCACCAAGGACGACTATCCGGACTCCTGGCGGCAGGGCCGGCTGAAGTTCCGGGTGACGTACCAGTTCGAGCCGGGGGCGGACGCGGACGGTGTGACCGTCCACATCCCGCTCCAGGTGCTCAACCAGGTCTCCGCCGAGGGTTTCGACTGGCAGATCCCCGGTCTGCGCGAGGACCTGGTGACGGAGCTGATCCGCTCGCTGCCGAAGCCGCTGCGGCGCAACTGCGTGCCGGCGCCGAACTACGCGCAGCGCTTCCTGGACTCCACCGTCCCGGTGCAGGAGCCGCTGACCACCGCGCTCGCCCGCGAGCTGCACCGCATGACGGCCGTCCGGATCGAGCCGGACGACTTCGACCCGAGCCGCGTCCCCGACCACCTGAAGATCACCTTCCGGATCGTCGACGAGCGCAAGCGGAAGATCGCCGAGGACAAGGACCTGGAGGCGCTGCGCACCCGGCTGAAGCCGAAGACGCAGGCGGCCATCACCAAAGCCTTCGAGAAGGCCGCCACGGCCCCTGGGAGCGCCGCGGGGCCCGAGCAGCGGTCCGGGCTCACCCAGTGGACGATCGGGGCCCTGCCGCGCGTCTTCGAGACCCGCCGCGCGGGGCAGCCCGTCAAGGCGTACCCGGCGCTGGTCGACGAGGGCGCGACGGTCGCCGTCCGCCTCTTCGACACCGAGGAGGAGCAGCGGCAGGCCATGTGGCGCGGCACCCGCCGCCTCATCCTGCTCAACCTGCCCTCCAACCCCGCCAAGTTCGCCCAGGACAAGCTGAGCAACCAGCAGAAGCTCGCCCTGTCCCGGAACCCGCACGGCTCCATCCAGGCCCTCTTCGAGGACTGCGTGGCCGGTGCGGCGGACAAGCTGATCGCCGGCCACGGCGGGCCCGCCTGGGACGAGGAGAGCTTCCGGAAGCTCTTCGACGCGGTCCGGGCGGACATCGTCGACGTGACCCTCGACACCATCCGCAAGGTGCAGGAGGTACTGGCCGCCTGGCAGGCGTGCGAGCGCCGGCTGAAGGCCACCACCAGCCCCGTGCTGCTCACGTCCCTCACGGACGTCAAGCAGCAGCTCGCGGAGCTGGTGAAGCCCGGATTCGTGACCGAACACGGCGTCCGCCGCCTGCCCGACCTGCTGCGCTACCTGGTGGCCGTGGACCGGCGGCTGACCCAGCTGCCCACCAACGCCGAGCGGGACCGCGCCCGGCTGGCCAAGGTCAAGGAGATGCAGGACGAGCACGCCTGGCTGCTGGAGCAGTTCCCGAAGGGGCGCCCGGTGCCCCAGGAGGCCCTGGACATCCGCTGGATGATCGAGGAGCTGCGGGTGAGCTACTTCGCGCACGCGCTCGGCACGGCCTTCCCGGTCTCGGACAAGCGCATCGTCAAGGCCATCGACGCCCTCGCGCCCTGACCCGGAGAAGCTTCCGGGAGGGCCCCGGGACGACCTCGGGAAGGCGAGTTCGACCGCACCCCCTGACCTGCTGTAGAGTCTTGCCACGCAGCACCGCGAAGGCGGGAAAGCAGCAAGGTCCTGTGGAGCAGTTTGGAGTGCTCGCCACCCTGTCAAGGTGGAGGCCGCGGGTTCAAATCCCGTCAGGACCGCATCGGAAGAGGCCCGTTCTCCGCGAGGAGAGCGGGCCTCTTCGCCGTATCCGTCCCGTGATCCCGTCCCTTCGGCGCGCATGTGCGCCGTGTCCGAAAGACGCCCCTCGCGTCCGTCCCGGCGCGCGGCCGGCGGCGGGTGGCCGAGGGCCGCCCCGGCCGGCCGCGGGGGCCGCACCGCTCCTTGACGGCGACACGTGCCAGGGGTACCCAGTCAGTGGGAGGTGTGCGCCCGATGACGACGACCAGCCCGACCCTGAGGCCCCGGCACGAGATCCGGGCGCTGCTCCGAGCCCACCTCTCGGCGTCCGCCCGCTACCGCCATCTCACGCGTCATTGCGCGGTCTGTCACCGGCTCCTGCGGCTGACCCTGGAATCCGCCGCCGGCGGTCCCGCGCCCATCGTCCCCCAGGGCGGCACGGGCGGCCCCGGAGAGGGCTCGGCGGCATGAGGGACGGCGTGGGTCCCCGAAACGGCGGACGCCCGGCCGTACGGTACGGACGTACGACCGGTCACGGCGCGCCGCGGCCGGCCTTTCCCGGGAACAGACGGGACGGTCGGCTTCTCTATCGCAGCCTGCCGAGGAGCGGCAAGCGCGAGGCGCTGTGACGGGAGTCACCGAAAGAGTTACGGAGACGACGGAACCCGTGACCCGGTCATCACCGGTCAATTTAATATGTGCAATTGCACCGCCCGCTCAACCATTCCGGAATGGGAGACCGCGGTACACCGGGAGGTTCCGCCCCGCGAACGGCGCCGCGGCCGGGGCCGGCGCGGCCCGCGGTACGGGCGCGGGAAAAGGCGCCGCGGGCACAAAAAAGACCGCGCTGGACCCGGCGGAGCCCAGCGCGATCGACGACGTCACCCGTTCCGGGCGCGGATACCCGTTGGGGGCAGGTTTCCGCAGTCGTGTGGTGCCTGGTGGAACGTGTGGAGCTGAGGGTGGGCGGTCACCGGGTTGGGGGCCCCGGAAAACGCCCGGTCATGCGGTGGTTCAGGACTCGCTGCGCTGCTGCGGGATGCCTGCCAGCAGCGCCCGGACCTCCGCCTCGCGGTAACGGCGGTGGCCTCCGAGCGTACGGATGGACGTGAGCTTGCCTGCCTTGGCCCACCGCGTGACCGTCTTCGGGTCCACGCGGAACATCGTGGCAACCTCAGCCGGGGTCAACAGCGGCTCGGCATCAGGGGTGCGAGCGGTCATGAGCGGCCTCCTCGGGAGAACCGAGTTCAGGATCGGTTCTTTCCTCTAAATTCTGCACCTTGACCCGCGTTGCCCGAAATGGCGGACGCGGGCCGAGTCGGTTATAGGACGAACGGCTTGTCCTCGGCACTACAACTACACCATCTGTCCAGCCACGTCGGCCAAACCGATGGAATTGCCCTCTCAGGTGTTCAACCTCGACGGAAGCCGATGGACCATGCCATAGCGGACAGTCACGCCACCGTGACGATCAGTCACAGCGGGATCAGGGGTCACCAGACCCGCCAAGGAGTGCAATACCGATCCATCCACCCTTACTCGGACGGAAGGAGCCCTTCCCGGACTCCTTGTCCTATTTTGCCACGAGGGTGGGCGATGGGCGCAAGACCTGACGTAAGTGCGTTAGATCACGGTTGCGGCAATTGGCCGGATCAGGACCTAGGTCCTGGACGCCCCAATCCCCCGCTCACGGCCGTCAGTTCGCGAACTGACGGTCCCGTACCGCGCGCCAACGCTCCGTCAGCCGCTCGTACGCCTCGCCCGCCCGGACGCCGTCGCCGGCCCGGAGGGCGGCCAGCCCCTCCGCCGTGTCCGCCGCGGACCGGTCGTCGGCGAGCCGTGCCTCCGGCACCATATGCACCAGCCCGCCGTAGTCCAGTTCCACCAGCGACCGCGGATGGAACTCTTCCAGCCACCGGCCGACGTCCACCAGGCCGTCGATCAGCGGCCCCTCCTCCAGGGCGTCCCGCAGCGTGCGCAGCCCGCGGGCCACCCGCCGCCGGGCCTCCACCATCGCCGTCCGGTACCGCAGCACCAGCCCCTCCCGCACCGGGCCGCCGGGGCCGCCGGCCGTCTCCGACGCCTTGCCGTACTCGCGCTCCTCGTCGGAGAAGAGTACGAACCAGCGCAGCGGCACCTGCCAGGTGGCCGTCCTGATCCACGGCCGGGCGTCGGGGTTGCCCTCCAGCCACCGGGCGTAGTCCGCCTCGGCCTGGCGCCGCACCACCGGCGGCAGCACCGCGTCCAGCACCGGGGCGGGGAACCGCTCGGCGAGATCCTCCAGCGCCAGCCAGCCGCGCAGCCGGGTGCGCCAGGGGCAGACGCAGACGACGCCGTCCCGGACGGCCACGAAGGCGTCGCCGCTCTCGTGCACCGGCACCGGCACCGGCGGGGTGGGCAGCAAGTCGGCGAGCGAGCGCCGGAGTTCGTCCTGGGCGGTGGGGAGCGTCGCGCGCCGGGCGTACTCCTCCCAGTACCGGCGCTCGGCCCGCGGGAAGGCGCTCAGCGGCTCGTAGACCCGCAGATAGGCCGCGTACGGGACGGTCACCGACGACGCCAGACCCACGCTCGCTCCCTCAAGCAGCAGGACACCTCGGGGAGCCGTGCGGACGTCCCCGTACGGAGCGAATCGTCCCACGGGACGGGGGCCCGGGAGAGTGATCCTCGGCACCGGACCCGTACGCGGGGCCGTCAGGCCCTACCCTCGTGCCAACCGGCCCTCCCCCACCCCCGGGAGGGCGACACCGCGAGACATATGGAGTCACCACCGTGACTGACGTACGTCCCACAACCGACGCCGAGAGCGTGCTGCACACCCTGTTCGGCTCGGAACTCGGCGGGCACGAGCAGGTCGTGCTCTGCCAGGACCGCGAGACCGGCCTCAAGGCCGTGATCGCCCTTCACTCCACCGCCCTGGGCCCGGCGCTCGGCGGCACCCGCTTCCACGCCTACGCATCCGAGGAGGAGGCCGTCCGCGACGCCCTCAACCTTTCGCGCGGCATGTCGTACAAGAACGCGCTGGCGGGTCTGGAGCACGGCGGCGGAAAGGCCGTGATCATCGGCGATCCCGACACGCTCAAGAGCGAGCAACTTCTGCTGGCCTACGGTCGGTTCGTCGCCTCGCTCGGCGGACGCTATGTCACCGCGTGCGACGTCGGCACGTACGTGCGGGACATGGACGTGGTCGCCCGCGAGTGCCGCTGGACCACCGGCCGTTCCCCCGAGAACGGCGGCGCCGGCGACTCGTCCGTGCTCACCGCGTTCGGCGTCTTCCAGGGCATGCGGGCCGCCGCCCGCGTCCAGTGGGGCGAGCCCACGCTGCGCGGCCGGCGGGTCGGCGTCGCCGGCGTCGGCAAGGTCGGGCGCTATCTGGTGCAGCATCTGATCGAGGACGGGGCGGAGGTCGTGGTCACCGACGTCAAGCAGGCCGCCGTCGAGGCCATCACCGAGAAGTTCCCCCAGGTCACGGCGGTTTCGGACGTCGACGTCCTGGTGCGCTCGCCGCTCGACGTCTACGCTCCCTGCGCCCTCGGCGGCGCTCTCGACGACGAGACGGTGGCCGCCCTCACGGCGACCGTCGTCTGCGGCGCGGCCAACAACCAGCTCGCCCACCCGGGGGTGGAGAAGGACCTCGCCGACCGCGGCATCCTCTACGCCCCGGACTACGTGGTGAACGCCGGCGGTGTCATCCAGGTGGCGGAGGAGCTCAAGGGCTTCGACTTCGACCGGGCGAAGGCCAAGGCGGAGAAGATCTACGACACCACGCTGGCCATATTCGAACGCGCGGCCGCCGACGGCATCCCGCCCGCGGCGGCGGCCGACCGGCTCGCCGAGCAGCGGATGGCGGAGGCGCGCGGGACGGGGACGGCCGGGGTGCCGCGCCAGACGCGGCAGTGACGGTCATGACAAAAAGGCCAAGACGGATGATCGGGGCGTAACCGGCGGGTGACCGCCCCGCTCTGGTGGTCGGGGCCCGCACAGCGGTCCCTCAGGGACCCGACAGAGCGGCCGCCGGGGGTGACAAGGGAGACATCCCTCACCACCCCTCGGCGGGTCGCCGCGCTTTAGGGGTTAAAATCGCAGCTGACCAGCGGGGACGGGGCGCCTCGCGGGTTGTGCTCCGTGGCACGTCATGCGGGCGACGTACCGTATGGCCGCGGAAGCAGGTACCGTTGAAGTCCTACAGGCCGGATTCCTCTGCGGGGATCCGCTCTGACTCATGACAGTGAACGCGTGTCAAGACTCTGGGGCCGTCGAGCCCCGTAATTGAGGGGGTCGAGCCATGGGGCGCGGCCGGGCCAAGGCCAAGCAGACGAAGGTCGCCCGCCAGCTGAAGTACAACAGCGGTGGGACCGACCTCTCACGCCTGGCCAATGAGCTGGGCGCATCGCCGGTAAAGCAGCCGCCGAACGGTGAGCCGCTCGACGATGAGCTGGACGACGACCCGTACGCTCAGTACGCGGCGCGTTACAACGACGAGGACGACGAGGACGAGCAGCAGCCGTCAGGTCAGTCCGCCTACCGTCGCCGCGCTTGACGCGATAGCTTTCTCCGACCCGGTCCGGGGCTCCGCCCCGGACCGGGTTCTGTGCTGCCCGGGCCCGGTCAGGCCGTGGCGTCACCGTAGTCGCCGGTCAGCACCACGGTCTCGGCGTGCTCGCCCCGCTCGGTGATCTCGCCGGCGACCCAGGAGTCGACACCCCGGTCGGCCAGCGTGGTCAGGGCGGCGTCGACCGACTCCGCGGGCACGACGGCCATCATGCCGACGCCCATGTTGAGGGTCTTCTCCAGTTCCGGCCGCTCGACCCGGCCCACCTCGCCGACCAGTGTGAACACCGGGTCCGGCGTCCAGGTGGCGCGGTCGATCCCGGCGTGCAGGTGGTCGGGGATCACACGGGCGAGGTTGTTGGCGAGGCCGCCGCCGGTGATGTGCGAGAACGCGTGCACCTCGGTCGTCCGGGTGAGCGCCAGGCAGTCCAGCGAGTAGATCCGGGTGGGCTCCAGCAGCTCCTCGCCGAGGGTGCGGCCGAGCTCGGGAACCTCGCGGTCCAGCGACCAGCCGGCCCGGTCGAGCAGCACATGGCGTACCAGCGAGTACCCGTTCGAGTGAAGTCCGGACGAGGCCATCGCGATGACGACGTCACCCGCGCGGACCCGTTCGGCGCCGAGCAGCCGGTCGGCCTCGACGACACCGGTGCCCGCGCCGGCCACGTCGAACTCGTCCGCGCCGAGCAGCCCGGGGTGCTCGGCGGTCTCGCCGCCGACCAGGGCGCAGCCGGCGAGAGTGCAGCCCTCGGCGATGCCCTTGACGATCGCGGCGACCCGCTCGGGGTAGACCTTGCCGACGCAGATGTAGTCGGTCATGAACAGCGGTTCGGCGCCGCAGACCACGAGGTCGTCGACGACCATGCCGACCAGGTCGTGGCCGATGGTGTCGTAGACGCCCATGCGGCGGGCGATGTCCACCTTGGTGCCGACGCCGTCGGTGGCGGAGGCGAGGAGGGGGCGCTCGTAGCGCTTGAGGGCGCTCGCGTCGAAGAGGCCGGCGAAGCCGCCGAGGCCGCCGACGACCTCGGGGCGGGTGGCCTTCTTCACCCATTCCTTCATGAGTTCGACGGCGCGGTCGCCCGCCTCGATGTCGACGCCCGCGCTTGCGTAGCTGGCACCAGTGGTCTCTGCAGAGGGCATTGCTCTCGAGATCTTTCGTGTCGTTCTTACGGGCGGCGCAGGGCGTCCGCGGCGTCGTGGCCGCCTGCGAGCTCGGTCTCCAGCAGGTGCTTGCCGAGCAGCTCGGGGTCGGGCAGCTCCATCGGGTACTCGCCGTCGAAGCAGGCGCGGCAGAGGTTCGGCTTGGCGATGGTGGTCGCCTCGATCATGCCGTCGATGGAGATGTACGCCAGGGAGTCGGCGCCGAGGGACTTGCCGATCTCGTCGACGGTCATGCCGTTGGCGATCAGCTCGGCGCGGGTGGCGAAGTCGATGCCGAAGAAGCAGGGCCACTTGATCGGCGGGGACGAGATCCGGATGTGGACCTCGGCGGCGCCGGCCTCGCGGAGCATCCGGACGAGGGCGCGCTGGGTGTTGCCGCGGACGATGGAGTCGTCCACGACGACCAGGCGCTTGCCGCGGATGACCTCCTTCAGCGGGTTGAGCTTCAGCCGGATGCCCAGCTGGCGGATGGTCTGGCTGGGCTGGATGAAGGTCCGGCCGACGTAGCTGTTCTTGACCAGGCCGGCGCTGTAGGGGATGCCGCTGGCCTCGGCGTAGCCGACGGCGGCGGGGGTGCCGGACTCGGGCGTCGCTATGACGAGGTCGGCCTCGGCCGGGGCCTCGGCGGCGAGCCGGCGGCCCATCTCGACGCGGGAGAGGTAGACGTTGCGGCCCGCGATGTCGGTGTCGGGGCGCGCGAGGTAGACGTACTCGAAGACGCAGCCCTTGGGGCGGGCCTCGGCGAACCGGCTGGTCCGGACGCCGTTCTCGTCGATGGCGACGAGCTCGCCGGGCTCGACCTCGCGGACGAACGCCGCGCCGACGATGTCCAGGGCGGCGGTCTCGGAGGCGACCACCCAGCCGCGCTCCAGCCGGCCGAGGACCAGCGGGCGGATGCCCTGCGGGTCGCGGGCGGCGTAGAGGGTGTGCTCGTCCATGAAGACGAGCGAGAAGGCGCCCTGGACGGCCGGGAGGACCTTGGCGGCGGACTCCTCGACGGTCAGCGGCTTGCCGTCGTCGTCGGTCTGGCCCGCGAGGAGGGCGGTGACCAGGTCCGTGTCGTTGGTCGCGGCGACCTGGGTGGCCCGGCCGCCGTCGCGCGGCAGCGCGGCGACCATCTCGGCCAGCTCGGCCGTGTTGACCAGGTTGCCGTTGTGACCGAGGGCGATGGAGCCGTGGGCGGTCGCGCGGAAGGTCGGCTGGGCGTTCTCCCACACCGAGGCCCCGGTGGTGGAGTACCGGGCGTGGCCCACGGCGATATGGCCGCTGAGTGAGCCGAGGGAGGTCTCGTCGAAGACCTGGGAGACCAGGCCCATGTCCTTGAAGACCAGGATCTGGGAGCCGTTGCTCACCGCGATGCCCGCGGACTCCTGTCCACGGTGCTGCAGCGCATACAGCCCGAAATAGGTGAGTTTGGCGACCTCTTCACCCGGAGCCCAGACACCGAAGACGCCGCAAGCGTCCTGGGGGCCCTTCTCGCCGGGGAGCAGGTCGTGGTTGAGTCGTCCGTCACCACGAGGCACACCTCGAGTCTATGGCAGGGACGAGGTTCATCCGAACCGGGGACGACCGGGGATGGCTCACACCACGGACAGCAACGCCCCGTCACACGACCGTAGATCGGGGCGCGCGGGCGCTCAGCCGAACAAAGGGAGTTGTCCGGACAGATCGGCCCGTTCGCCGCTCGCGCTGACCAGCGCGTCCTCGACGGCGGCGGCCCAGTCCGCGCGTCCGGAGGCCAGCCGGATCCAGGTCAGCGGGTCGGTCTCGACGACGTTGGGCGGGGTGCCGCGAGTGTGCCGGGGGCCCTCGACGCACTGGACGACGGCGAAGGGCGGGATCCGGACCTCCACGGAGCCGCCGGGCGCCGCGACGGCCAGCGCGTCGGCCAGCATCCGGGTGACGGTGGCCAGGGCCTGCCGGTCGTGGGCGAAGGGCACTCCGGTGGCGGCGGCCAGGTCGTCGGCGTGGACGACCGCCTCCAGCAGGCGGGTGAGGGTGTAGTCCGCGACGGTCGCGGGGCCGAGCACGGTGGGGAGCGGCGCCGCCGGATCGGCGGACGCGACGGCCGTGGAGAGCCGGTCGGCGGCTTCGTCCAACCGGGCCGCGACGGCGGCCGGTTCGTCGCCCAGCGAGCGGGCCGCGGTGGTGGCCGCGGCCGCGACGGCCGCCTCCCCGGTCCGCATGCCGGCGAGGAAACCCCGCAGGTCCACGCGGGGCTCGGCAGGGTCGGGCGCGGGCTCGGCGAGACGGACGGGCAGGGACTCCAGGGCGATGCCGATGTGCGCGATCAGATCGCGGACCGTCCAGTCGCCCAGGCGGGTGGGCGCGGCCAGCGACGCGGCGGCGTCGGGGCCCTCGCAGAGGGTGTGCACGGCGCGCCGCAGGGCGTCCAACTGGCCGTCCAGGGCGGCCCGCACCTTGGCGGGGTCGTAGCTGCGGGTCTTCGGCTTGCGCTGCGCGGCGGTCATGGACCGAGCGTAACCAGCGCCGGCCGCCCGCCCACGGTCAGCCGTCCGTGGCGGGGCGTTCCGCTCCGTAGTCGCCGAGGCCGAACTCCAGCGAGTCGAACGCGCGTTGCGCCAGCGCCCTGGCCTCGTCCACGAAGGACGCGGCGGGCTCTCCGGCCAGCAGGCGGCGGTGGTTGAGCGCCACCAGGGAGTACCGGAGGCCGATGAGCTGTCCGGCGACGATGTGGGCCGTCTCGCGGTCACCCGGGGTGACGCTCGTCGCCAGTTCCTCGGCGAGCAGCCACTCGCTGCGGTGGGCGATCTCCCGGGCGCGGGCGAGCAGGGCGGGGGTCTCGATGATCAGCCGGCGCATCCGGAGGACGAAGGGCTCGTCGCTCATCCCGACCGCCGGATCGAAGGCGTCGACGCAGGCCAGGAACTGCCGGCGGACGGCGTGCACCACGGACTCGCCGGGCGCGCGCTCGCGCACCGCCCGGGCGACGTCGTCGACGTGGTCCTCCAGGGCGCCGACGAGGATGCCCTCCTTGCTGCCGCAGTAGTTGAAGACGGTCATCTTCGAGACGTCCGCCGCGGCGGCGATCTCGGCCACCGAGACCTTGTCGTAGCCGCGCTCCTCGAAGAGTTCGACGGCCACCACCATCAACTTCCTGCGGGTCTGCTGCTTCTTGCGTTCGCGCAGGCCCGGCTGTCCCTGGGTCATACGTCGACTGTACCAAGGCGAAGTTTGAGCCGAGCAAAAGAATTGACTCGGTACATATTCATCCTTCAGGCTGTCCCCCATGACCGCACCCATGACCGCCACCCGGCGGCGTGTCGGCTTCGTCGTCTGCCTCGTCACGATGCTGCTCGCCGTGCTCGACCAGAACATCGTCTCGGCCGTCACCGTCCCGATCGCCCAGGACCTCGACCCGGCCCACGGCATCGACCGCATCCCCTGGCTCATCACCGCGTTCGCCCTCGCCGCCACCGCCGCCCTGCCGCTGTACGGCAAGCTCTGCGACACCCTCGGGGCCAAGCGGGTCTTCCTGGGCGCGATCGCGATCTTCCTCGTCGGCTCGGCGCTCTGCGGCGCGGCCGGCTCGATGGAGTGGCTCATCGCCTTCCGGGCCGTCCAGGGCGTCGGCGGCGGCGGGCTGATGAGCGTCACCATGGTCGTCATCGCCCAGTTGAAGGACCCCGCGCGGAAGGGCGCTTCCAAGGGCTCCGCCGTCGGCGGGCTGGTGGCCGGGGCCGGCATGGCGCTGGGCCCGCTGCTCGGCGCGTACCTCGCCGACCACGCCGACTGGCGCTGGATCTTCTACGTCAACCTGCCCATCGGCGTCGCCGTCCTGGCCGTCGCCGCGGTGGTCCTCCACCTCCCCGCGCCCGGCACCCGGCACCGCGTCGACTACCTCGGGGCCGCGCTGGCCGCCGCCTTCTCCATCGCGCTGCTGCTGGTCACCGAGTGGGGCGGCCGGGAGTACGCGTGGGGCTCGCCGGTGGTCCTCGGGCTGATCGGCGGGGCCGCCGCCCTGCTGGCGCTCTTCGTGTGGCGGCAGGCCACGGCGGCCGAACCGGTGCTGCCGCTCGGGCTGTTCCGCATCCGGACGGTGCGCCTCGCCTACGCGGTGCAGACCCTCTCCGGGGTGGCCTTCATGGGCTCGATCGTCTACGTGATGCTCTACCTGCAGATCGCCCGGGGCATCGAACCGACCGCCGCAAGCCTCTACATGCTCCCGCTGGCCCTCGGCCTCACCGCCGTCGGCCTGCTGACCGCCCGGCTCGGCTGGTCGCCGCGCACGACGGTGCTGTCCGGGTCGGTCTGCGCCGGAGCCGCCATGGGACTGCTGGCGCTGTCCGGCACGGGCACCGACCTGTGGGCCGTGCGCGGCGAGATGATGCTGCTGGGCGTCGGCTTCGGGCAGCTTCTGGGGCAGCTCATCGTCATGGTGCAGCAGGCCGTGCCGCTGCGGCGGCTCGGCGTCGCCACGACCGGTATCCGCTTCTTCCAGACGCTGGGGAGTGCGCTGGGTACGGCGGTGTTCGGGACGGTGCTGGCGCGGGTGTACGCGGCGGAGGGGCCGGGGGGTACGACGAGCGGGATCGCCTCCCTGCGCGGGGCCGAACGCGCCGACGCGGTCGAGGCGTTCACGTCCGCCGTGGACGTGGTGTTCCTCTGCGCGGCGGGCGCGATGGTGCTCGGGTTGCTTCTCGCGCTACGGCTGCCGCGGGGTGCGGCCGCCGAGGAGGCGAGCCCCGGTCCCACCCCTTCGCCGATTCCTGGGGCTGCCGCCCCAGACCCCGCTGTCGCGGCTCCGCCGCTCGTCCTCAAACTCCCCCAGAGGGGGCACCCCCAACGGGCTGATATAGCCGGTCCGGCGTTTGAGGACAGCGCCCGCAGGGCGCTTAGGGGGTGCGGGGGGCTTGCCCCCGCAAGAAACGGTGAAGGGACGGGGCTGGGGATCCCCTACCCGAACAGCGCCGGAAGCGTCGCCTCGTGCGCCTCGCGCAGCTCCGCCAGCGGCAGCGTGAACTGCCCCTGTACCTCGACGGAATCGCCGTCCACGACGCCGATCCGCGTCGCGGGCAGGCCCCGCGCCCCGCACATGTCCGTGAAGCGGAGCTCCTCGCTGCGCGGCACCGACACGACCGCGCGGCCCGCCGACTCCGAGAAGAGGAAGGTGAACGCGTCCAGCCCGTCCGGGACGATCAGGCGCGCGCCCTTCCCGCCGCGCAGGCAGGACTCCACGACGGCCTGGACCAGACCGCCGTCGGACAGGTCGTGGGCGGCGTCCACCATCCCGTCCCGCGACGCCGAGATCAGGATCTCGGCGAGGAGCTTCTCGCGGCCCAGGTCCACGGCCGGCGGCAGGCCGCCGAGGTGGTCGTGGATCACCTGGGACCAGGCGGAGCCGCCCAGTTCGTCCCGGGTGTCGCCCAGCAGGTAGAGGAGCTGGCCCTCCTCGGCGAACGCCATCGGCGTACGGCGGGCGACGTCGTCGATGACGCCCAGCACGGCGACGACGGGCGTCGGGTGGATGGCCGTCTCGCCGGTCTGGTTGTACAGCGAGACGTTGCCGCCGGTGACGGGCGTGCCGAGCTCCAGGCAGCCGTCCGCGAGGCCGCGGGTGGCCTCGGCGAACTGCCACATCACGCCCGGGTCCTCCGGGGAGCCGAAGTTGAGGCAGTTGGAGATCGCCAGCGGGCGGGCGCCGGTGGCGGCCACGTTGCGGTACGACTCGGCCAGCGCCAGCTGCGCGCCCGCGTACGGGTCGAGCTTGGCGTAGCGGCCGTTGCCGTCCGTGGCGACGGCGACGCCGAGGCCGGTCTCCTCGTCGATCCGGACCATGCCGGAGTCCTCGGGCTGGGCGAGGACGGTGTTGCCCTGGACGAAGCGGTCGTACTGGCCGGTGATCCAGGACTTGGACGCCTGGTTCGGGGAGGAGACGACCTTGAGGACCTGCTCGCGCAGTTCCTCGGCCGTCTCCGGCCGGGGCAGCTTGGCCGCGTCGTCGGCCTGGAGGGCGTCCTGCCACTCCGGGCGGGCGTACGGGCGCTCGTAGACCGGGCCCTCGTGGGCGACGGTGCGCGGCGGGACGTCGACGATCTGCTCGCCGTGCCAGAAGATCTCCAGCCGCTCGCCGTCGGTGACCTCACCGATGACGGTGGCGATGACGTCCCACTTCTCGCAGATCTCCAGGAAGCGGTCGATCTTGCCGGGCTCGACGATCGCGCACATGCGCTCCTGCGACTCGCTCATGAGGATCTCCTCGGGCGAGAGCGTCGCGTCGCGCAGCGGCACGGTGTCCAGCTCGACGCGCATGCCGCCGGAGCCGGCGGAGGCGAGCTCGCTGGTGGCGCAGGAGAGGCCGGCGCCGCCGAGGTCCTGGATGCCCTCGACGAGGTTCTCGCGGAAGAGCTCCAGGGTGCACTCGATGAGGAGCTTCTCCTGGAAGGGGTCGCCGACCTGGACGGCGGGCCGCTTGGCGGGACCGGTGGAGTCGAAGGTCTCGGAGGCGAGGACGGAGACGCCGCCGATGCCGTCGCCGCCGGTGCGGGCGCCGTAGAGGAC
This sequence comes from Streptomyces sp. URMC 126, assembly GCF_051386555.1. Lineage (NCBI taxonomy): Bacteria > Bacillati > Actinomycetota > Actinomycetes > Kitasatosporales > Streptomycetaceae > Streptomyces > Streptomyces sp. URMC 126. Next base: position 2,783 of record NZ_JBPQTX010000074.1, on the reverse strand, counting down.
GACCTTGTTGCCGGTGCCGGATGCCTTGGCGAGGTGGATGTCCTCGTGCTTCATCACGCCCACGCAGAGCGCGTTGACCAGCGGGTTGCCCTGGTAGCAAGGGTCGAAGACGACCTCTCCGCCGATGTTGGGCAGGCCCAGGCAGTTGCCGTAGCCGCCGATGCCCGCGACGACGCCCGGCAGGACGCGCTTGGTGTCGGGGTGGTCGGCGGCGCCGAAGCGCAGCGGGTCCATCACGGCGACCGGGCGGGCGCCCATCGCGAGGATGTCGCGGACGATGCCGCCGACGCCGGTGGCCGCGCCCTGGTAGGGCTCGATGTACGACGGGTGGTTGTGCGACTCCACCTTGAAGGTGACCGCGTAGCCCTGGCCGACGTCGACGACGCCCGCGTTCTCGCCGATGCCGACGAGGAGCGCGTCGTTTTCCGGGGCCTTCTCGCCGAACTGGCGGAGGTGGACCTTGCTGCTCTTGTACGAGCAGTGCTCGGACCACATCACGGAGTACATGGCCAGCTCGGCGCCGGTGGGGCGGCGGCCAAGGATGGCGCGGATGCGCTCGTACTCGTCCTGCTTGAGACCGAGTTCGGCCCAGGGCTGCTCGACGTCGGGGGTCTCGTCGGCGTGCTTGACGGTGTCGAGAGTCATCAGGCGTTGACCAGCTTCTTGAGGATCGACGTGAAGAACCCGAGGCCGTCGGTGCGGCCCGTGCCGATCAGGGGCTCGACCGCGTGCTCGGGGTGCGGCATCAGGCCGACGACGTTGCCGGCGGCGTTGGTGATGCCGGCGATGTCGCGGAGCGAGCCGTTGGGGTTGCCGTCCAGGTAGCGGAAGACCACCCGGCCCTCGGCCTCCAGCTCGTCCAGCGTGCGCTCGTCGGCCACGTAACGGCCGTCGATGTTCTTCAGCGGGACGGAGATCTCCTGGCCCGCTTCGTAGTCGGCCGTCCAGGCGGTGTCCGCGTTCTCGACGCGGAGCTTCTGGTCGCGGCAGATGAAGTGCAGGTGGTTGTTGCGGAGCATCGCGCCGGGCAGCAGGTGGGTCTCGGTGAGGACCTGGAAGCCGTTGCAGATGCCGAGGACGGGCAGGCCGCCCTTCGCCTGCTCGATGACCGTCTCCATCACCGGCGAGAAGCGGGAGATGGCGCCGGCCCGCAGGTAGTCGCCGTAGGAGAAGCCGCCGGGCAGGACGACCGCGTCGACCTGCTTGAGGTCCTTGTCGCGGTGCCAGAGGGGTACGGGCTCCAGACCGGCGATGCGGACGGCGCGCTGGGTGTCGCGGTCGTCGAGGGTGCCGGGGAAGGTGATGACCCCTACGCGTGCGGTCACGAGTCGACTCGCACGGTGAAGTCCTCGATCACGGTGTTGGCGAGAAACGTTTCCGCCATCTCGTGGATCCGGGCGAGGGCGGCGTCGTCGACCGGGCCCTCCACCTCGAGTTCAAATCGCTTGCCCTGACGGACGTCGGCGATCCCCTCGAAGCCAAGGCGTGGCAGCGCGCGCTGCACCGCCTGCCCCTGCGGGTCGAGGATCTCCGGCTTGAGCATGACGTCGACTACGACGCGTGCCACTGGCACTCCCGGTGGTGTGGTGCGTGAGCTGAAGCGGTGAAGCCAGCGTACCGCCCTCGAAAATCTACGCGGGTAGATATCACGGCCGGTCCCGGCGCTTTACCGGGGGCTGTCGGCCCGGCCCGGTCGAAAAAATCCGGGAAAAACCCCGGAAGACCACACGGTTCCCATTGCACGCGGGCGGGCCGACGGAATTAACTGGGCCCCGTCAGGCAATACCCTTTGCGGAACCTCGGAAAAGGTATTGCCCGAGAACCACTTAAACCCATGCATCGCCGCAGGTCAGCGCGGCGATACAGGCTGAAAGGACCCATTCCGTGGCGCAGCGTGTGGTAGTGACGCTCTTTGATGACATCGACGGGGGCGAGGCCGCGGAGACCGTCACCTTCGGCATCGACGGCAAGTCGTACGAGATCGACCTCAGCACCGCCAATGCGAAGAAACTCCGGCACGCCCTGGAGCCTTACCTGGACGCGGGCCGGAAGCGCTCCCGTTCCGGGAAGGCGTACCGCCGTACGTCCGTCGAACCGGACCCGGCGGCGGTCCGGGCCTGGGCCCGTTCGCACGGCATGGAGGTGCCCCCGCGCGGCCGGATCCCCAAGAAGGTCTACGAGGCGTTCGAAGCGGCGAACTGACGCCCGGGGCGTCGTCGGGGTGACGGGCCGCGCCGTCCGGGCGGCCGGGGGCCGGCCCGCGCCGGCCCGTCGGCCGTCCGCGCCCGGCCCCGCACCCACCCTCGCGGGGACCCCCCGCAGGGGTGAACCGCCCTCCGCCCTCGGGGCCGGCCGGCCGGATCCGGCCACCCCATCAGATCCCGGCTCCCGCACCGGATTTGCATTCCCCCCCACATGATCCGCTAGAGTCTGGAGCACGCCGAGGGGCGAGGCCGAAAGGCCGAATCCCACGAGACGCGCGGGTGTAGCTCAGTAGTAGAGCGCCCCCTTTCCAAGGGGGAGGCGCAGTGTGCGATCCCTGTCACCCGCTCTCGCCGTTCGTCGGCCGCTTCGGCGGCCGGACGAGTGGACGCGCGGGTGTAGCTCAGTAGTAGAGCGCCCTCTTTCCAAGAGGGAGGCGCAGTGTGCGATTCCTGTCACCCGCTCCAGCCGTTCACCGGCCACGTCAGTGGTCCGGAGAATGGTCGCGCGGGTGTAGCTCAGTAGTAGAGCGCCCCCTTTCCAAGGGGGAGGCGCAGTGTGCGATCCCTGTCACCCGCTCT
>NZ_JBPQTX010000073.1:0-25696 GCF_051386555.1 Streptomyces sp. URMC 126 | reverse complement strand
GGCCGGTGAACGGCCGCCACGGCCCCGTCGTACGTTTCACCCCGGATACGCGGACGCGCTCCGGCCGGAAATCGTCAGGGTTTCCGCCGGGGAATTCCTCGGGGCGGCCGAATACCGGACGGCCGTCACATTCCGGCGCCCGCCGTCGTACGCACGGCGCGTTTCCGGACGGCCGCCCGGGGCGCCGGAGCGGCCGGCGCCGCACGCCGGAACCGGAATGTCCCGGGCGCCCGCCCGGCGCGTCCGGCGGCGATGTCCCGGGCGCGTTCCGCGTCCCTCCTGACCACCGCGTCGACGAGCGCGGCGTGCGTCTCCCAGGTCTCCACCGGCCGCGCGGGCGGCTCCGGCGCGTACATCCAGGCGATCTTGCGCCGCACCTGGGTGAGCAGCGCGGCGAGGCTCGGACTGCCGGACGCCTGGGCGAGCGTCTCGTCGAACCAGTCGCCCAGCGGGCACAGCTCGCCCGGCTGCCCGCCCCGGGCACGCTCCCGGCCCAGCCGGACCAGCCCGCGCAACACCTTCACATGGGCCTCGGTGCGCCGCTGCGCGGCCCGGGCGGCCCCCAGCGGCTCCAGCAGCGCCCGTACCTCCAGCAGGTCGGCCGCCTCCTGCTCGGTCGGCTCGGCGACGCAGGCGCCCGCGTGCCGGCGCGTGGTCACGAAGCCCTCGGAGGCCAGTGTGCGCAGCGCCTCCCGCACCGGGACCCGCGAGACGCCGTAGCGGCGGGCGAGGAGTTCCTCGATGAGCCGGGTGCCGGGCGGGAAGGTGCCGGAGACGATGTCGTCGCGGACGGCCGCGCACACCGCCTGCGCGGAAACACGGCGGTTCTCGGAAACCGCGTCACTCACGCCGTTCACCAACGTCCCCGCATCGGACGAACCTCCGGATCGACCCCGTCGCCACTCGCCTGGCCCCGCCCGTCCCCGCTCGACCCGGCGGAAGACGACGGTCCGCACGCGCTTGACGCCTCTTCAGGGACCCGGTCGACTCTATGGCAATTCCCCGCGTTTTCCGATGGCCGTCCGAGTGCGAGGGAAGTGATTTGGCCAAGCGGAAGGAGAACGGAGAGAGCCGGAATACCGGCCCGTTTCCCCTTCGCGGCCGTGGGCGTCCGGTCCGGACGGCCGAGAGCCCCGCCCGGACGCGTGGTCCTGCGGGGCTCTGCGGAGGAAAGGCGAAGGCCGGGATCAGATGTCGACGCCGTGCGAGCGCAGGTAGGCGACCGGGTCGATGTCCGAGCCGTAGGTGGGCGCGGTGCGGGCCTCGAAGTGCAGGTGCGGGCCGGTCACGTTGCCGGTGGAGCCGGAGAGGCCGATCTGCTGCCCGGGGGTGACGGTCTGGCCGACGCTGACGCCGATCGACGACAGGTGGCCGTACTGGGTGTAGGTGCCGTCGTTGTGCTTGATGACGACGTTGTTGCCGTACGCGCCGCCGAAGCCGGCCTCGACGACGGTGCCGGCGCCCACGGCCTGCACGCTGGTGCCCTCACCGGCGTGGAAGTCGACGCCGGTGTGGCTGCCGGAGGACCACAGGCCGCTGGAGGCGTGGTACTGGGTGGAGACGAAGGAGCCGGCGATCGGCATCACGAAGGTGTTGAGGCGCTTGCGCTCCGCCTCGCGGGCCGCCCGCTCCTTCTCGGCGCGCTCGGCCTCGGCCTTCCGCTTGGCCTCGTCGGCGCGCTTCTTGACCAGGGCCGCCTGCTCCTTGGCCGCGGCCTCGGCCTTCTGGGTGGCGGTGTCCTGCTCGGCGACGCCGCGCTGCATCTGCGCCTGCTCGTCGATGCTGTCGGCCACATGGTCGGAGAGGACGACGGCCTGGGTGAGGCCGGTGTCCTGCGGGCGGGGCGCCTCGTCGGGAGAGGAGGCGGCGAAGGCCGGAGCGGCGACACCGGCGACGACGCCCGCGGCGCTCAGGGTGGCTATGCCGGCGACGTTGGCACCGACACGCACGGCACGGCTCGGACGACGGTGCTTCCCGGTGGCACGGGTGAACGCCATGGTTGCGGCTGTTCCTTTCCTTCCCTCTCGCCTACCGGGTTAGCTGACGGGTTCGGAGCAGGAAGGTCTCCTACGGCTCCCTCCGGAGAGGGACCCGATTCACCCCAGGGAACATGTGGTTCCCCGGCTCCCCTGGCTCGCGCCGTACGGGGACTCGGCGATGGCTGCCCGGGGCCGCGGTTGCGGCTCCGATCCGACGGACTGCCGCCCTGAAGCTAATCGCCGTCAGATTCGAACGGCAAACGGAACCCCGTTTTCGTGACGCACGCCACACGGAAACGGTGCAACCGCTCCTATAAATCGGGCATAACGGAGGCGCGTGACCCCCGAAGGACCCACGCGCCTCTCCGCCCCCGCGCGTGCGCCGGGGCGCACGCGGAGGATTGAGCTTCCGTCAGGCGGAAACGACCGTCACCTCGCCGATGCCGAGCGCCCGGACGGGCTCGGCGATCTCCGCGGCGTCCCCGACGAGCACGGTGACCAGGCGGTCGGCCGGGAAGGCGTTGACGACGGCCGCGGTGGCCTCCACCGTCCCGGTCTCCGCGAGGCGTTCGTACATCCGGGCCTGGAAATCGTCCTGGAGGTACTGCTCGACCTGGTCGGCCAGCGTGCCCGCGACGGCCGCCGCCGTCTCGTACTTGAGCGGCGCGACACCCACCAGGTTCTGCACGGCGACGTCGCGCTCGGCGTCCGTCAGCCCCTCGGCCGCGAGGGTGCGCAGCACCGTCCACAGGTCCGCCAGCGCCGGGCCCGTGTTGGGGGTGTCGACGGAGCCGCTGATGGCGAGCATCGCCACGCCGGTGCCGTCGGGGGCGGACCGCAGCACCTGGCCGAACGCGCGGACGCCGTAGGTGTAGCCCTTCTCCTCGCGCAGCACGCGGTCCAAGCGGGAGGTGAGCGTGCCGCCCAGGCAGTACGTGCCGAGCACCTGGGCGGGCCAGACCCGGTCGTGCCGGTCGGCGCCGACGCGGCCGATGAGCAGCTGCGTCTGGACGGCGCCGGGGCGGTCCACGATGACGACGCGGCCGGTGTCGTCGGCGGAGACGGGCGGGACGGGCCGGGGCTCGGCCGGGGAGCCCGTCCAGGCGCCGAGGGTGTCCGCCAGGGCCTGGTCCAGGTCGACCCCGGTGAGGTCGCCCACGATCACGGCGGTGGCGGTGGCCGGACGGACGTGGGCCTCGTAGAAGGCGCGCACGGAGGCGGCGTCGATGCGCTCGACGGTCTCCTCGGTGCCCTGCCGGGGCCGGGACATCCGCGAGTCGGCCGGGAACAGCTCGGCGGAGAGCGCCATGGCCGCCCGGCGGGCCGGGTTGGCGAGCTCGTGCGGGATCTCGTCCAGGCGGTTGCGGACCAGGCGCTCGACCTCGTTGTCGGGGAAGGCCGGGGCGCGCAGGGCGTCGGCGAGCAGCCCCAGGGCCTTGGTCAGCCGGGAGGCCGGGACCTCCAGGGAGAGCCGGACGCCGGGGTGGTCGGCGTGGGCGTCCAAGGTCGCGCCGCACCGCTCCAGTTCGGCCGTGAAGTCCTCGGCGCTGAGCTTGTCCGTGCCCTCGGAGAAGGCGCGGGCCATGATCGTGGCCACGCCCTCCAGGCCGGCCGGCTCGGCCTCCAGCGGCGCGGCGAGGCTGACCTCGACGGCGACGACCTGCTGGCCGGGGCGGTGGCAGCGCAGCACGGTCAGGCCGTTGGGCAGCCGGTCACGGTCGGGGGCGGGGAAGTTCCACGGGGTGGCCGTGCCCGGCCGGGGCCGCGGGTGGAACTGCATGGTGGGCTCGGCGGTGCCGGTGGCGCCCACGACTGCGGCTTCGCTCACTGGGCCGTCTCCTGTTCCTGTGCGATGACGTCGGCGGCGTCGGCTTCCCGCGCGGGGGCGTCCTCGGTCCCGTCCGCGCCCGCGGCCTGCGGCCCGGTCGGTTCGTAGACGAGCACCGCGCGGTTGTCGGGGCGCAGCCGCGCCTTGGCGACGGCCTGCACCTCCTCCGGAGTGATGTCCAGGACGCGCCGGACCGCGGTGAGGGCGAGCTGCGGGTCGCCGAAGAGGACGGCGAACCGGCAGAGTTCGTCGGCCCGTCCGCTGACCGTGGCCAGCCGGTCCAGCCACTCGCGCTCCAGCTGGGCCTGGGCGCGCTCCATCTCCTGGGCGGTGGGCCCCTCCAGGGCGAAGCGGGCCAGCTCCTCGTCGACGGCCGTCTCGATGTCGGGGACCTCGACGCCGGCGGACGCCTTGACGTCCAGCCAGCCCAGCGAGGGGGCGCCCGCCAGGCGCAGCATGCCGAAGCCCGCCGCGACGGCGGTGCGGTCGTGGCGGACGAGGCGGTTGTGCAGCCGCGAGGACTCGCCGCCGCCGAGGACGGTCAGCGCCAGGTCGGCGGCGTCCGCCTCACGGGTGCCGTCGTGCGGCAGGCGGTAGGCGGCCATCAGGGCGCGCGAGGGCACCTCCTCGCGGACCACCTGGCGCAGCTGCTCGCCGATGACCTCGGGCAGGGCGCCGTCGCGCGGCGGCTGCTTGCGGTCGTGGGCGGGGATGGACCCGAAGTACTTCTCGATCCAGGCGAGCGTCTGTTCGGGGTCGATGTCGCCGACCACGGCGAGGACGGCGTTGCCGGGCGCGTAGTACGTGCGGAAGAACTCCCGCGCGTCCTCCAGGGAGGTGGCGTCCAGGTCGGCCATCGAGCCGATGGGCGTGTGGTGGTAGGGGTGGCCCTCCGGGTAGACCATCGCCGTCAGCCGCTCGAACGCCGTGCCGTAGGGCACATTGTCGTACCGCTGGCGGCGCTCGTTCTTGACGACGTCGCGCTGGTTCTCCATGGACTCGTCGTCGAGCGCGGTGAGCAGCGAGCCCATCCGGTCGGCTTCCAGCCACAGCGCCAGCTCCAGCTGGTGGGCGGGCATGGTCTCGAAGTAGTTGGTCCGCTCGAAGCTGGTGGTGCCGTTGAGCGAGCCGCCGGCGCCCTGCACCAGCTCGAAATGGCCGTTGCCCTTCACCTGCGCCGAACCCTGGAACATCAGGTGCTCGAAGAGGTGGGCGAGGCCGGTGCGGCCCTTGACCTCGTGGCGCGAGCCGACGTCGTACCAGAGGCAGACTGCCGCGACCGGGGTCAGATGGTCCTCCGAGAGCACCACCCGCAAGCCGTTGGCCAGGCGGTGCTCGGTCGCTGTCAGGCCGCCGGTGCCGGCCTGTTGCGCGGCCGTGTGACCCATGGGCATGTACGTCCCTTCGATCGCTCGATATCTCGCTGCATCCCGCGCCGCCGTTACCCGCCCGCGGCGCCCGCGACGACTCGCGTGATGAACACTGCTGTCACTGTATGCAAGCGCACCGACATCCGGCGAAGTTCCCGGGGCCGGTGCGCTCCTCGCGGACGGGTCGCGGTCGGCGTTGTCAGTGGGGAGGTCCACAATGGTCGGCGTCAGTCCGCCCCCGGCAATCGACCGAAGGAGCCGCAGCCGCGATGGCCCGCCGCAGCACGAAGACCCCGCCGCCGGAAGAGTTCGAGGAGCGCATCCTCGACATCGACGTCGTCGACGAGATGCAGGGCTCCTTCCTCGAGTACGCCTACTCCGTCATCTACTCCCGCGCCCTGCCCGACGCCCGCGACGGCCTCAAGCCGGTGCAGCGCCGCATCCTCTTCCAGATGAACGAGATGGGCCTGCGGCCGGAGCGCGGCTATGTGAAGTGCGCCCGTGTCGTCGGCGAGGTGATGGGCAAGCTGCACCCGCACGGTGACGCCTCCATCTACGACGCGCTGGTGCGCATGGCGCAGCCGTTCTCCATGCGGCTCCCGCTCGTCGACGGCCACGGGAACTTCGGCTCCCTGGGCAACGACGACCCGCCGGCCGCCATGCGGTACACCGAGGCCCGGATGGCGTCCGCCACCTCGCTGATGACGGAGTCGATCGACGAGGACACGGTCGACTTCGGGGCCAACTACGACGGCAGCGAGAAGGAGCCGGTCGCCCTCCCGGCCGCCTATCCGAACCTGCTGGTCAACGGCGCCACGGGGATCGCGGTCGGCATGGCGACGAACATGCCGCCGCACAACCTGGGCGAGGTGATCGCCGCCGCCCGGCACCTGATCCGGCACCCCAACGCCGACCTCGACACCCTGATGAAGTACGTCCCCGGCCCCGACCTGCCCACAGGCGGCCGGATCGTCGGCCTGAACGGCATCCGGGACGCGTACGAGACCGGGCGCGGCACCTTCAAGATCCGCGCCACCGTCTCCGTCGAGAACGTGACGGCCCGCCGCAAGGGCCTGGTGGTGACCGAGCTGCCGTTCGCGGTCGGCCCGGAGAAGGTCATCTCCAAGATCAAGGACCTGGTCGGCGCGAAGAAGCTCCAGGGCATCGCCGATGTGAAGGACCTCACCGACCGGGCGCACGGCCTGCGGCTGGTCATCGAGATCAAGAACGGCTTCAACCCCGAGGCCGTGCTGGAGCAGCTCTACAAGCTGACCCCGATGGAGGAGTCCTTCGGCATCAACAACGTCGCGCTGGTGGACGGCCAGCCGCTGACGCTGGGGCTCAAGGAGCTGCTGGAGGTCTACGTCGACCACCGCTTCGAGGTGGTCCGGCGGCGCAGCGAGTTCCGCCGCGGCAAGCGCCGTGACCGGCTTCACCTGGTCGAGGGTCTGCTGGTGGCGCTCGTTGACATCGACGAGGTCATCAGAATCATTCGATCGAGCGATAACGCCGCGGCGGCGAAGGCGTCACTCGTCGAGCGCTTCTCCCTCTCCGAGGTGCAGACGCAGTACATCCTCGACACCCCGCTGCGCCGGCTGACGAAGTTCGACCGGATCGAGCTGGAGGACGAGCGCACCAAGCTGACCTCGGAGATCGAGGCCCTGACGAAGATCCTCGAATCGGACGCCGAGCTGCGCAAGCTGGTCTCCTCGGAACTGGCCGACGTGGCCAAGAAGTTCGGCACCGACCGTCGTACGGTCCTGCTCCAGTCGGCGGGCGCCCCGGCGTCGGCCGTGCCGCTCCAGGTCGCCGACGACCCCTGCCGGGTGCTGCTCTCCTCGACCGGTCTGCTGGCCCGTACCGCCACCGGCGAGCCGTTCACGCCCGGCACGGGCGAGGCCAAGCGGGTCAAGCACGACGTGATCGTCTCGGCGGTCCCCGCCACGGCGCTGGGCGAGGTCGGCGCGGTGACCTCGGCCGGACGGCTGCTGCGGCTGCGGGTGATCGATCTGCCCCAGCTGCCGGAGACGGCCGCGGCGCCCAACCTCGCCGGCGGCGCGCCGATCGCGGAGTTCCTGTCGTTGGCGGACGGCGAGCGGGTGGTCTGCCTGACCACGCTGGACGAGTCCTCGCCCGGCCTCGCCATCGGCACGGAGCAGGGCGTCGTCAAGCGCGTGGTCCCCGACTACCCGGCCAACAAGGACGAGCTGGAGGTCATCTCCCTCAAGTCCGGTGACCGCGTCGTGGGCGCGGTCGAGCTGCGGACCGGCGAGGAAGACCTGGTCTTCATCACCGACGACGCGCAGTTGCTGCGCTACCAGGCCGGGCAGGTCCGGCCGCAGGGCCGGCCCGCGGGCGGCATGGCGGGCGTGAAGCTGTCCTCCGGAGCCAAGGTGATCTCCTTCACCGCCGTCGACCCCGCGGAGGACGCGGTGGTCTTCACGGTCGCCGGGGCCGCGGGCGGGCTGCCCGGCGCGGCCTCCGAGGGGACGGCGAAGCTGACGCCGTTCGACCAGTACCCGCGCAAGGGCCGGGCCACCGGCGGCGTGCGCTGCCAGCGGTTCCTCAAGGGCGAGGACTGCCTCGTCCTGGCCTGGGCGGGAGCCGCTCCGGCCCGCGCCGCGGCGGCCAACGGCACCCCCGTGGCCCTGCCGGAGCCCGACCCGCGCCGCGACGGTTCCGGCACGCCGCTGGCCAAGCCGGTCGCGGTGGTGGCCGGACCGGTGTGACCGGGCCGGACGCCCGGGGCTGACCTCGCGCCGGGTCAGCCCTGGGTGTACCGCAGGACGCCCCACATGCTGTGGTCGTCGGCGTCCCGCGGTGCCGGGTTCCGGCAGGCGTCCAGGCCGTCCCGGAGCGCGTCCCCGTCCACGCCGCGGCCGATCATCACCAACTGGGTGCGGCGGGGCTCCGACCGGGCCCAGGGCGAGCGGTACATCCGCAGGAAGTCCCCGACCGCGTGCAGGGCGAACTTCTGCCGGTGCCCGGGCACCCCGAAGTACACGAACCCCTTGATCCGGTAGAGCCCTTCCGGCCTGCGGTCCAGGAACTCCATGAAGCGGCGGGGGTGCAGCGGGTCGTCGGAGACGAACTCGACGCTCTCGTACGCCGCGTGCAGGTGCCCCTCGTGCCCGTCGTGCGCGGCGTCGTGCTCCTCGTGGACCAGGTCCTCGAAGGAGAGCTGCCGGATCGCCTCCAGGCGGTCCTCGCGCGGCTTGCGGTCGAAGAGCAGCTCGGGGTCGACCCGGCCGTGTGACGAGGCGACGACGGGGGTGCCGGGCGCCAGCCCCGCGAGGACCGCTTCCAGCTCCTCCCGCTCGGCGTCGGCCACCCGGTCGGTCTTGTTGAGCACCACCAGGTCCGCGATGCCCAGGTGCCGGTCGAGCTCGGGGTGGCGCTCACGGGTGCGGCCGAACTCGGCGGCGTCCACCACCTCGACCAGACCGCCGTAGACGATGCTCTCGTTGTCGCTGGCCAGGATCATCCGGACCAGTTCCTCCGGCTCGGCCAGCCCACTGGCCTCGATCACGATGACATCGATCCGGGCCGCCGGCCGGGCCAGCCGCTCCAGGAAGCCGTCCAGCTCGCTGGTGTCGACGGCACAGCACAGGCAGCCATTGCCGAGCGACACCATGGAGTCCACCTGGCCGGCCACGCTCATGGCGTCGATCTCGATGCTGCCGAAGTCGTTGACCACCACGCCGATCCGGCTGCCGCCGCTGTGCGCCAGCAGATGGTTGAGCAGCGTCGTCTTGCCCGACCCGAGAAAGCCCGCGAGCACGATGACGGGGATCTGTCGTCTGGCCACGCGAGCACCTTCCGTGGGTCGGTCCGGGAACGCGGCAGCCCGCGTACGACTGCCCGCCGGCGGGCGGCCGGGCACCCGCGCGCCCCAGGATATGGTCGTACCGGAGAGCGGGGCCGACCGGGCGCGCAGAGCCCTTCGCCCCAGGTTAGGCTCGCCTATGTGAGCACGTGCGCCACCGCTTCCCGACTGCTGACCGAGCCGCTGACCGGTACGGCCGTCACCGCCCCCACCTGGCTGCTGATCGAACAGCCCGGTCCTTGGGGAGCCAAGGCGCTCACGGGCAGCCGCCTCGACCCGGCCGTGGGCCGGGCCCTGGAGAAGGCGGCCGCCGGTACGGGCGTACGGGTCGCCCTCATCCGCCGCCCCGGCCGGCACGCCGACTGCCGCCCGCCGGCCGGCCGCCGGATCTTCGTCGCGCACACGGCCCCCGGCCGCTCCTGGATCCGCACCACCGAGCTCGACGACCCGGCGTCCCTGCCGGCTCTCGACTTCCCCGCACTCGGCGCCGGCCGGCACGGCGGCCTCTGGGAGCGGTACACCGGCGATCCGCTCGCCCTCGTGTGCACCAACGGCAAGCGCGACCGCTGCTGCGCCCTGCTGGGCCGCCCGCTCGCGGCGGAGCTGACGGCCGCCGGGGGCACCGGGGTGTGGGAGGTCACCCACATCGGCGGCCACCGCTTCGCGCCGACCCTCTTCGTCCTGCCCTTCGGCTACGCGTACGGCCGGGCCACCGCCCACGGGGTGAAGGAAGTACTGGAAGCCGCCCGCGAGGGCCGGGTGGTGACCGCGAACTGCCGCGGCCGCTCCACCTGGGACCGCCCCGCCCAGGCCGCCGAACTGGCCGTCCGCGACCTCACCGCCGAGCCGTACGCGGACGCCCTGGACGTGATCGGCACCGTCGCCATGACCGGCGCCACAGGCTCCGCCGTCCGCCACGAGGTGACCGTGGCCCATACCGACGGCCGGTCCTGGCGGGTCGTCGTCGAACAGGGCGCCGCCGAACCGCCCCGCCCGGAGAGCTGCGGCCGGGCCCTCGGCTCGCCGGCCCGGATGGACGTCGTCGCCGTCGTCCCGCTCGCCTGAGCGGCCATGGAACCGCTCCTTCCCCACCGGCCGCCCCTCCGCGCGTTCCACCGCTTGAGCACAGGAACCCTGTTCTGCTCGTTCTGCGCGCGCTAGAACAGGTGACGGCACGACGGGGACCGCACGACGGCGCGACCGCAGGCCTCCCGGCCACACCGCTCGAAGGGGTGAACCAATGATCGAAGTCCTCGTCGTGGACGACGACTTCCGTGTGGCGGAGATCAACGCGGCGTACGTAGAACGGGTTCCGGGCTTCCGGGTACGGGCCACCGCCCACAACGCGGCGCAGGCCATGGCCGTTCTGGAGCGCGAACGCGTCGACCTGATGCTGCTCGACCAGTACCTGCCGGACGAGACGGGCCTGTCGCTCATGGGCCGCGTCCGGCAGTCGGGACATCTGACGGACGTCATCATGGTGACCGCGGCCCGGGACATCGCCACCGTCCGCACGGCCATCCGTTACGGAGCCCTGCAGTACCTCGTCAAGCCGTTCTCCTTCCCGGGCCTGCGGGTGAAGCTGGAAGCCTACGCCCGGCTCCGGCTGGCCTTGGACGGCACCGAGGAAGCCGAGCAGGAACAAGTGGACCGGATCTTCGGCACCCTGCGCACGGCCGCCTCCCCGCCCTTGCCCAAGGGCCACTCGGCCCCGACGGCGGAGCTGATCCGCCGGGTGCTCCGCGACGCCGCGCACCCCCTGTCCGCCCACGAGGTCGCCACGCGCGCCGGACTGAGCCGCTCCACCGCCCAGCGCTACCTCAAGCGCCTGGAGGCATCCGGCCGGCTGAGCCTCACCCTGCGCTACGGCTCCACGGGCCGCCCGGAACACCGCTACACCTGGTCCGGCCACTGACCGCACCACCCCGGACAGCGGGGCCGAACCGAACACCTCCCTCCGACGTTCCTTCCCCGCAATATCCGCGCCGTCAGCCGCGCCCCCCAGGCCCGGGCCCGAGAGGCCCGGCGATGCCGTGACGGAACGCGTACCGGACGGCCTGCGCCCGGTCCCGCACCCCCGTCTTGGCGAAGAGGTTGTTGATATGCGTCTTCACCGTGGCCGTGCTGACATGCAGTCTCCGGGCGATCTCCGTGTTCGACAGCCCTCCCGCGACCAGGGCCAGAACCTCCGCCTCCCGCGCGGTCAGCCCGTCGGGCAGCGCCTCCCCCGGCCCCCGAGGGCCCTGCGTCCAGCCGTCGGCGACCGGACGGGACGCTCCACCCCAGCCCCCTGTCGCCGCGACGGGCGCCGCCGCCAGCCGCTCCAGCAGCCTCCGCTGTACGTGCGGGGAGAGCCCCGCCGCCCCCGACCGAACGTCCGCGATCGCCCGGACGATCTCCTCTCCCCCGGCGTCCTTGGTCAGATAGCCCCGTGCCCCGGCCTCAAGCGCGGGGAACAGCGAGTCGTCGTCACCGAAGGTCGTGAGCACCACGACCTGGGTGCCCGGATGGCTCGCACGGATACGCCGGGTGGCCTCGACACCGTCGCACCGCGGCATGCGCAGATCCATCAGCACCACGTCCGGGGCGTGCTCGGCGACGAGCCGCACGGCCTCCAGCCCGTCGGCCGCCGACCCGACGACCTCGATACCGGGCAACAGGCCCAGCAGCATCACGATCCCCTCACGCACCACCGTCTGGTCGTCCACGACCAGGACCCGCGCCGGCGGCCGCTCCGCCTCGCTCGCTCCGCTCACACCGCTCCCGCCTCCCGAACGCAACTGCCCTTCCCCCAGCCTGCCGTGCTCCTCGTCCCTCATCACGCCGGGACTCTCAGGCGCACCACGAATCCCCGCCGGCCCTGGCCCGCCGGTCCGGCCTCCAGGCTGCCGCCCAGCAACTCGGCCCGCTCCCGCATGCCGAGCAGCCCGTACCCGGCTCCCGAGGCGGCCAGTTCGGTGTTCCTCCCCCGCGCCCCACCGTCGTGAACCGCCAGTTCGACTTCTCCCTCCAAATAGGAGAACTCCATCTCGACCCGCGCGCCCGGAGCGTGTTTGCGCACATTGGTGAGCGCTTCCTGAGCGACCCGGCGCACCGCCTGCCCGGCCTCCGCCGGAAGCCGGCGCGGCTCCCCGGTCACCCGCAGGTCGGCCCCCTGCCCGGCCGCGAGGTCCCGCAGGAACTCCTCCGGGCGCGTCATCTCCCCCCGCAGCGCGGACAGCGCCTGCCGCGTCTCGGCCAGCCCCTCCCTCGCCATCATCCGCGCGGCCACGATCCGTTCGAGGACCCGCTCCCGTTCCGCGCCGCTCTCGACCAGCAGCCGCGCGGCCTCCAGATGCACCAGCTGCGCCGAGAGACTGTGGGCGAGAACGTCATGGATCTCCCGTGCGATCCGCGCCCGCTCGTCCAGCGCGGCCGTCTCGGCCTCCGCCCGGCGCGCGGCCCGTTCCTGGGCCAGCATCCGGAATCCGGCCCCCCGCGCCTCCTCGTCCAGCCGCAACGAGTAGCCGATGAGCAGCACCAGGGCCACCGTCCCGGCCGTCCCCGGCCACGAGCCCCCCGTGGTCAGCACATAGGCCCCGAGCGGGATCACCGCCAGCCCGAGCGCGGGCCCGAGCGGCAACCGCTCCACCGCGACGACCGCCGCGACGCACCACAGCCCGGTGGCGGTGACATGCGTCCCCGCCCACTCGGCGAGCGCTCCCGCCACGACCGGCACCGCCAGCCACCCGACCGAGGCGGACAGCCGCCGGTCGAGCGTCGTGACGAAGCACCGCCAGATCGCGACGCCGCACACCGCGAACCCCGCGGCCACCACGGCGTACTGCCACCGCGGAAGCGCGTCCTCCCGCACCACGCCGACGAAGAACGCCCCGACCAGTACGGCCCGTACGATCCAGGTCAGCGCCCGGCGACGGCGAGGCACCCCTATGGAGGAGAGCGCCTCCCGGGCAGGCCACGCGGTCCAGCTCTCCCTGGGCACGTCCGGCTCCTCCACCACGGCTCCCGTCTCGGCCACCGTCTCAGCCACCGGCGACGACACCGTACGACGGAAGCGTCCGCCGGGCCCGCAGCACCACGATCCCGGCGCGCGCCACCAGCATCGCGGCGAGCGTGATCAGGGCAGCCGCCGTCCCCTGGCGCACGCCGGCCAGCGCGCCGATCCCGAAGAGCCCCAGCCGCAGCACCAGCCCGCCGCCCATATCCCGGCCGCGGCCTTCGTGCCCAGCGCCCAGACCGCCCCCGACTCGTCGGCCCATATTCGGGTGGTCCAGGCCCAGGCGGCACCAGTGGCGAGCCCGACCGCCACTCCCGCCGCCAGCAGCCCCACGGACGCCACCCGGTGGCCGGCGTCCACCATCCCCGGCTCCCTGGCCGCGACGACGACCAGCACCGCGGGCGCGACCCACCACGCCCGCCCGTCAGAGACCACCTTCCGCGGCCTGAACTGCCGGACGACGACAAGCGCGACGACGGCGACGATCACCCCCGCGTCGATCACACCGGACATGGAAGGCCCCTCCGTTGAACGTGAACACGGCGGCCGGCCGCCGGACGAACACGCCGCCGGCCGACACATCCGACGTTACGGAGCCGGCGCCCGGCACGGATCGGAGCACGGGTGGAGCGAGGGTGGATCAAGCGACAGCCCGGGTGGAGACCCTCTCCACCCGGGGGTGGAGACTCAGGCGTCGATGCGCGAGCGGTCGAGCGTCGCCGCCGAGTTGGTGATGAACTCCTTGCGCGGCGCGACCTCGTTGCCCATCAGCAGGTCGAAGGTGCGCTCGGCGGCCTCCAGGTCGCTGATGTTGATCCGGCGCAGGGTGCGGTGCCGCGGGTCCATCGTGGTCTCCGCGAGCTGGTCGGCGTCCATCTCGCCGAGGCCCTTGTAGCGCTGGACGGAGTCCTTGTACCGGATGCCCTTGCGCTCCAGTTCCAGCAGCGTCTGCCGGAGCTCGTTGTCGGAGTACGTGTAGATGTACTTGTCCTGCCCCTTCTTGGGGTTGGTGAGCTCCACCCGGTGCAGCGGCGGCACCGCGGAGAACACCCGCCCCTCCTCCACCATCGGCCGCATGTAGCGCTGGAAGAGGGTGAGCAGCAGGATCCGGATGTGCGCGCCGTCGACATCGGCGTCGGCGAGGAAGATGACCTTGCCGTAGCGGGCGGCGTCGATGTCGAAGGTCCGGCCGGACCCGGCTCCTATCACCTGGATGATCGCCCCGCACTCGGCGTTCTTGAGCATGTCCGAGACCGAGGCCTTCTGCACGTTCAGGATCTTGCCGCGGATCGGCAGCAGTGCCTGGAACTCCGAGTTCCGCGCCAGCTTGGCGGTGCCCAGCGCCGAGTCGCCCTCGACGATGAACAGCTCGCTGCGCTCCACGTCGTCGCTGCGGCAGTCGGCCAGCTTGGCCGGCAGCGACGAGGACTCCAGCGCCGTCTTGCGGCGCTGCGCCTCCTTGTGCTGCCGGGCGGCGATCCGCGTCCTGGCCGCCGCGACGATCTTCTCCAGCACGGCCCGCGCCTGCTGCTTCGCGTCGCGCTTGGTCGACGTCAGGAACGCCTTGAGCTCCTTGGCGACGACGTTGGCGACGATCCGGGAGGCGGCCGAGGTGCCCAGCACCTCCTTCGTCTGCCCCTCGAACTGCGGCTCCGCCAGCCGCACCGTCACCACCGCCGTGAGGCCCTCCATGGCGTCGTCCTTGACCACGTCGTCCTCGGCGACGCGCAGCAGCTTGCTCGCGCGCAGCGCGTCGTTGACGGTCTTGGTGACGGCCCGCTCGAAGCCCGCGACGTGGGTGCCGCCCTTCGGGGTGGCGATGATGTTGACGAAAGACCTGACCGTCGTGTCGTAACCCGTGCCCCAGCGCAGCGCGATGTCCACCCCGAGCTCCCGGGTGACCTCGGTGGGCGTCATGTGCCCGCGCTCGTCGAGGACGGGCACGGTCTCCTTGAACGTGCCCTGCCCGCTGAGCCGCAACACGTCGCAGACGGCCTTGTCCTGCGCGAGGAACTCGCAGAACTCGCTGATCCCGCCGTCGTAGCGGAACGTCTCCTCGGTGACGTCCGTGCCGTCCAGGCCGCGCTCGTCACGGACCACGATGGTCAGGCCGGGCACCAGGAAGGCCGTCTGCCGGGCGCGCCCGTACAGCGTCTCCAGGGACAGCTTGGCGTCCTTGAGGAAGATCTGGCGGTCCGCCCAGTAGCGGATCCGGGTGCCCGTCCGGGTCTTGGGCACCTTCTTGCCCTTGAGCAGTCCGTTGGCCGGGTCGAAGGGCGCGTCGGGGCCGGACTCGGTGAAGATCCCCGGCACACCGCGCCGGAAGCTGACCGCGTGCGTCCTGCTGTTGCGGTCCACCTCGACGTCCAGGCGCGCGGAGAGCGCGTTGACGACCGAGGCGCCCACACCGTGCAGACCGCCCGAGGCGGCGTACGAGCCGCCGCCGAACTTGCCGCCGGCGTGCAGCTTGGTCATCACGACCTCGACGCCCGACAGCCCGGTCTTGGGCTCGACGTCCACCGGGATGCCCCGGCCGTTGTCCCGGACCTCCACGGAACCGTCGTCGTGGAGGATCACCTCGATGCGGTCGCAGTAGCCGCCCAGGGCCTCGTCGACGGAGTTGTCGATGATCTCCCAGAGGCAGTGCATCAGGCCGCGGCTGTCCGTGGACCCGATGTACATGCCGGGACGCTTCCGGACGGCTTCCAGTCCTTCGAGGACGAGCAGGTGCCGCGCGGTGTAGTTGGATCCGTCCCGGTCTGCCCCGGTCAGCAATGCGGTGGACGGCACGGACGTATCGGCGGTCACGCGGTTCGCTCCTCGCTGAATTTCTCTGTCACCCGACTGCGGGCGCATGGCTGGCTCGTTCGCCGTTCAGAGGGTACCGAGGCCCGGTAGAGCCTTTGTGCCGCCACCCGCGGCGCCGACCATGCTAGTCCAGTTTCGAATACCTGTTCGATGACTCGATGGGGTGACGCGCACATCACGTTCCCTTGGAGGCATGAACCATTTAGGCTCCGGGCACGTCCTGAAGAACAACCCGGCAAGCCGGCCGGGAGGACGGACCCCCCGACGATGTGAACCTCAGCGATGTGAAACCGTAGACCCACGCAATACGGCTCATTCGCCGCCAAACGTCAAGATCCGGCTCACTCGGAAGGAACTTTCGAGGAAAAGCCACGAGCGGGAACGTTTTCGGCCTGGTTGGATGTTGACCCTGGTACGACAGCTCGTCGAGCTAGAGAAGAGGCGACGTGACTACTGTTCTGACCCCCGCGAGCCCGCTGACGGCCGCTGACCGCTGCGACCGGTGCGGCGCTCAGGCTTACCTGCGCGTCGTTCTCCTGAGCGGCGGTGAGCTGCTGTTCTGCGCCCACCACGGGCGCAAGTTCGAGCCGGAGCTCAAGAAGATCGCCGCGGAGATACAGGACGAGACCGAGCGACTGACGGCCGTCCCGGCCTCCGCGTCCGACGAGGACCGCTGAGGTCCTCCCCGAGGACCGCTGAGTCCACCGCTGGAACGCTGGCACATCGCATCCACGACGAGCGACGTCCGACCCCTGTGGGCTGGGCAGCGACGGGCGGCGCCCCCACCGGGGGCGGCCGCCCGTCCTCGTCGGGTCGCCCTCGCGCTCGCCGCCGCCCTCACGACGGAACAGCCGGGCGGGCCAGCTGTGCGAGCCCCTGAGAGGCGTGCTGCTTCGCGTCCACACTGTGTGCCGTGACCATCGCGGAAACGGCCGAGATACGCGTATAGACCCCTGGACGGCCCGGCTGGGCGCACCCGGCCCCCCAGGACACCAGTCCCACCAGTCGCCCGTCGGCCACCAGCGGCCCCCCGCTGTCCCCTTGGCAGGCGTCCTTGCCGCCTTCCGGCCAGCCGGCGCACAGCATCGTCTTGCGGTCGTAGGCTCCGTCGGCGCCCCCGGGATAGGCCTTCTCGCAGAGCTCGTCGCCGAGGACGAGCACCGACGCGGCCCGCAGGGTGTCCGAGTACGATCCGTTGCCCTCGGTGTCACCCCAGCCGTACACCATAGCCGGCGTATTCGCCGCGTAGACCGGCTCGCCCTGCTGGGCCATCGCGATGGCACGGCCGTCGGGAAGGGGCTCCGCCAAGGTGAGGACGCCGACGTCCCCGGAGTTGGTCCCCGCGCTGAAGTCCGGATTGACCCACGCCTCCTTCACGGCCAGCTCTTTCCCGGCCGTTCCCCGGAGATCGTCGCGGCCCACGATGACCCGCAGATCGGACGCCGCGCTCGGTTCCGCGCCGAGCACGTCACTGGTGAGGCAGTGGGCGGCCGTCACGATGGTGCTGCGCCCGACGACGACGCCACCGCAGAACTGCCCGGAGCGCGTGACGCCGAAGCGCTGACGGCTGGCCAGGGCCACCACCCACGGAGCGTCCGAGGTCTTCACCTCCTGCCCGCCCACGACCAGCCGCTCGTCGGCCACCGCGGGCCCCGGCACGGCGAGCAGCAGGGCCAGTGCGGCGGTCAGCGAACAGCCCAGGGCGCGCATACGGTCTCCTGACGCAGCGGAGTCACTTGCGTTCCCAGAGTCAACCCACGCCTCATCCGCCGCATCCGGAGTCCGCCGTCCGCCGGACCCATGCAACACGAGGGCCCGGCCCCTCACGAAGAGGAGCCGGGCCCCGTGCCGGGACGGCTGGGAGGCCGCCGGAGGATCAGTCCAGGTAGTCGCGCAGCACCTGCGAACGCGAGGGGTGGCGCAGCTTGGACATGGTCTTCGACTCGATCTGACGGATACGCTCACGCGTCACCCCGTAGACCTTGCCGATCTCGTCGAGCGTCTTCGGCTGACCGTCGGTGAGACCGAAGCGCATGGACACCACGCCGGCCTCGCGCTCGCTGAGCGTGTCCAGAACCGAGTGCAGCTGCTCCTGCAGAAGCGTGAAGCTGACCGCGTCGGCGGGGACGACCGCCTCGGAGTCCTCGATGAGGTCACCGAACTCGCTGTCCCCGTCCTCACCCAGCGGGGTGTGGAGGGAGATCGGCTCACGGCCGTACTTCTGGACCTCGATGACCTTCTCGGGGGTCATGTCGAGCTCCTTGGCCAGCTCCTCCGGGGTGGGCTCGCGGCCCAGGTCCTGGAGCATCTGGCGCTGCACGCGCGCGAGCTTGTTGATGACCTCGACCATGTGCACCGGGATACGGATGGTGCGGGCCTGGTCGGCCATGGCTCGCGTGATCGCCTGGCGGATCCACCAGGTCGCGTAGGTCGAGAACTTGTAGCCCTTGGTGTAGTCGAACTTCTCGACCGCACGGATCAGACCGAGGTTGCCCTCCTGGATCAGGTCCAGGAAGAGCATGCCGCGGCCGGTGTAGCGCTTGGCCAGGGAGACCACCAGTCGGAGGTTGGCCTCCAGCAGGTGGTTCTTGGCCCGCCGGCCGTCCTCGGCGATGATCTCCAGCTCGCGCTTGAGCTTCGGCGCGAGCTTGTCCGCGTTGGCCAGCTTGTCCTCGGCGAACAGACCGGCCTCGATCCGCTTGGCGAGCTCCACCTCCTGCTCGGCGTTGAGGAGGGGGACCTTGCCGATCTGCTTGAGGTAGTCCTTGACCGGGTCCGCGGTGGCACCGGCCACCGCGACCTGCTGCGCCGGGGCGTCGTCCTCGTCCTCGTCGGACAGGACGAAGCCCTTGTTCTCGCCGGTCTCCTCCTCCTCGTCGACCTTGCCGGGAGTGGGGGTCTCGTCGACGAGCTCGTCCTCGAGGAGCTCGTCGGCGTCCTTCTTGGCGGTGGCCTTCTTGGCCGTCGTCTTCTTGGCGGTGGCCTTCTTGGCCACCGTCTTCTTCGCGGCCGTCTTCTTCGCGGCGGCCTTCTTGGCGGGCGTCACGGCCTCGTCGCCCGCCTCGTCGCCGTAGCCCGCGGCGGACGTGGCGGCGGCCGCGGACGACGGGCGGGACGTGACCGTCTTGGACGAGACGGCCTTGGTGGCGGTGCGCTTCGCCGGGCTCTTCGCTGCGACGCTCTTGCGGGTGCGCTTGGGCGCCTCTGCCGCACTGACCATCAGCGTCACACCTTCCTCATCGAGGACCTGGTTGAGGCTGCGCAGAACGTTCTTCCACTGGGTTGGCGGAATCTGGTCAGCCTCGAAGGCCCGACGCACGTCGTCGCCGGCGATCTGCCCCTCGGCCTTTCCCTGCTCGATGAGCGCCATCAGAGACTCGGATTCGGCGATCTCCGGCGGGAGCGTACGGGATGTGCTGGCCGACACGAACAACCTCTCGGAACGATGGAAACGGCTTCCGGCTCCATCCGCTGGGGATCGGAGCCGACGACCGCCGGCAAGGATGAACCGACGGCGCGGGCGATAGTGCGGTGCAACACAGCGCCTCTTCCGAGGCCTGTATTCCCTCCGCGGCCACCACCTCTTTAGTCATCGCGCTGTCTCAAGGAGCGTTACGCCCAATCCCCGTGGCCCGAGTCACACCCTATAACGGTGCGAAACGCCACTTAAAGGGACGGATCGATGCGCTTCTCCGCAGCTTGACCCAAGACCGGCGGCGCGTTTCCTCTCGCATGCGCCCGTACGGATCGCCCCGCGCGGTCCTGCGACTCCGCGCGCGGCCGTACGCGCGGGGCGGACGAACAGTCCCGCGCGCGTCTCCCCTTGTCCGTGCGGTCCGTTCCCGCGGATCAGTGCTCGCGCGGCGCGGGCACGGCCCGCTCGACCTCCGGATGCGACACGAGCAGCTGACGCATGGCGGATTCCGCGGCGGCCGCGTCGCCCGCGCCGACGGCGTCGACGATCCGGAGGTGGTGACCGACACCCGCGTCGGTGGGGCGGTCGCAGCCGCCGGCCGAGGCGCCGGAGACGTGGAGGGCCGCCGACACGATGCCCGACAGATGCTCCAGCATGCGGTTGCCCGCGACCTGGAGCAGCAGGGTGTGGAACTCGGCGTCGGCGCGGGAGAAGGTGAGCGAGTCACCCTGGGCCAGGGCGTGCCCCATGATCTCCGCCATGTCGGCGAGGCGCTGCTGCACGTCCTCGCGGCCGTGCCCGGCGGCCAGCCGCGCGGCCAGCGGCTCGATGATCCAGCGGAGCTCGCAGAGCTCCCGGCGCTGGTCGTCGCGCTGGGGCCCGAAGGCCCGCCACTCGATGATGTCCGGGTCGAGGAGGTTCCAGTCGCTGACCGGACGGACCCTGGTGCCGACGTTGGGGCGGGCGCTGACCAGACCTTTGGCCTCGAGGACGCGCAGCGACTCCCGGACGACGGTGCGGGAGACTTCGAAGCGCTGGCCGATCTCCTCCGGGACGAGCGGGCGGTCGGCGCCGAGGTCGCCGGAGACGATCATCTGCCCCAGCTGCTGGACGAGCTGGCCGTGCAGCCCCCGGCCCCGGCTGCCGGCCGCCCGGCGGCCGGCGCGGCCCAGCTCCGCGTCACCGTCCCAGGCGTGCGCGGAACCGCGGTCGGCCCCGGGGGCCTCCGCGTAGGAGTAGCGGTCGAGCTCGCCCGGGCCCGTCAGGCCGGAGTCGGCGGGGCGAGCCGCGGTCATCATGGTGTGCGCAAGGGTACTCACGTCTCCTTTGTCGGCGACGGGCCGACGGGCCTTGAGGTCTTTGGTGAAAAGCACACGAAAGGGTGATC
Organism: Streptomyces sp. URMC 126; assembly: GCF_051386555.1. Taxonomy (NCBI): domain Bacteria; kingdom Bacillati; phylum Actinomycetota; class Actinomycetes; order Kitasatosporales; family Streptomycetaceae; genus Streptomyces; species Streptomyces sp. URMC 126. The sequence continues at coordinate 5,086 of NZ_JBPQTX010000073.1, read as the reverse complement.
GCCCATTACCTCACAATTGACGTCCAAACGGACAGATTTGGGCACTCTTCGAGGTCGGACGCGTACGGACAGCTATAGAGGGCCGGTTCCGGAGCGTGTCGTAGGGCCTCTCCCCACCGGCGCCCACGGAGCCGGTGCCCGCCGATGACGTCCGCGTTTCCCGCCGGCCCGGCCGGCCGCCGGTTACGCTCCGTACCCCTCGACGTTCGGGGCGGCCGCGCGGCGGGCCCGCGGCGTCCTAGCACAGTCCTCATCGCGGTCTCCCGCGGAACACCATGAGGACGTAGGCCCCGAGCAGCCCGGTCAGCGCCAGCACGAGGGCCCAGCCGACGGGCTGGGAGACCAGCCGCAGCGCCGTCGAGAATCCCTCGTCCATGCCCGCCGGCCACTGGAGCGGCGCCGTGGAGCGGAGCCGCTCGGGCAGCCCGGCCAGCGACCGGGCCGCGGGACGGGCGAGCACGGCGTTCACCACGGGGACCACCAGTGTCGGCACCACCAGTACCCCGACGAGCCCCAGGAGCGTCGACCGGAACAGGCCCGCGGCGAGCAGCCCGGCCCACGCGCAGCCGAGGGTGAGCGCCACCCACCCGGCGAGGGCGCCGGGCCAGGCCTCGGGGAGGCGCGCCGCCGCCGCTCCGAAGAGGAGCCGCACCGACGCGGCGTCCAGGGCCACCGAGGAGAGGGCGAGCGACAGCGCGAGGACGGCCGTGGCCGTGAGCTTGCCGCCGAGCAGCGCCAGCCGCCGGGGGACGCCGCCCGCGTCCGGCGCCAGGGCCGGGTAGCGGTACTCCTGCCCGAACGCCAGCGCTCCCAGGACGCCCGCGCCGAGCGCGGCCGGCGGCAGCGGGAGCGGTGCGGGCCAGCCGGTGAGCAGGCTGGGCCCGGACGCTCCGGCCCGGGCCAGCAGAACCGAGGCGAGCAGCGAGAGCAGGAGGGCGGCGGCGAGCACGAACCAGCCGGTGCGCACACCGGCGAAGCGGTACAGCTCGTAGCGCAGCGGCCACGCCGGGCCGGGGGACGGAAGGGCCGGCTGCACGCGGGAGAGCGGCCCTTCCGGAGCGTCGCCGCCGGGAGCGGCGTGGACGGCCGCCGGAGCGTCGGGGGCGGGGGCGGGGGCGGCCGGGCGGCGGCCGTCGGCGCGCTGCAGCGGGGGAACGGGCCCGGCCTCGACCTCCTCGGCGAGCCGGTGGACGAGGATGCCGTGCCGGTAGGCGGTCTCCCCCACGGCGGCGCAGGTGCTGCCGTAGACCGCGAGGGCGCTGCCGCCCTCGTGGACGACCTCCACGGACGGGGCCTCGGAGGGCGGGCAGGCGGCTTCCGCCTCGGCGGAGAGGATGTGCGCGAGCCGGGCCGCCGACGGCGACCGGACGGCGACGCGCGGTCTGAGGCGGGCCCGGGCGAACACCGCGGTCTCCTGGTCGGCGACGAGACGTCCGCGGTGGATGGTGACGACCTGGTCGCCGAGGCGCGCCGCCTCCCCCGGGGAGGACGAGGTGACGAGCACGGCCCCGCCCTGGGCGGCGTAGCCGCGGAGGAGCCCGTGCAGCCAGGCGGTCTCCCGGGGGGAGAGATCGGCGGTCGGCTCGTCGAGAACGAGGGTGTGCGGGTCGCCGAGAAGGGCGGCGGCGATGCCCAGGCGGCGGTCCATGCCGCGGGAGAAGTCCCCGATGCGCTGGTCGGCCAGTCCGCTCAGGCCGACGACGTCGAGCACCTCGTCGGCGCGGGTCGCGGGCACTCCGGCCGCCGCGCCGAGCATGCGCAGGTGACCGCGGGCCGTACGGCCGGGGTGGCCGGGGACATCGCCCAGGAGCACGCCGACCTCGCGGACCGGGTGGGCGACGCGGTCGAGGCTGCGACCGCGGAACAGGGCGACGCCGCGGCCCGGGTCGAGCCGCAGCATGAGGCGCAGGGCGCTGGTCTTGCCGGCGCCGGCCTCTCCGAGCAGGACGGTCACGCGCCCGGGGCGGGCCTCGAAGGTCAGGTCGTCGACGACGGGGGGCCGGTTGCGGCGGGGGACGCTGGTCAGTCCGATGGCCTGGATCATGACTTCCCTCGCGGGGGGCGTGGGTCGGTCCCGCGCGCCGGGGAAGGGACGCGCGGGAGCACGGGGCGTACCGCAGCACCGTAACCCGATATGTCCTATTTGCTACGCAGCGGAGCCAGCGGCGTGTCCCTGTCGGGCCCGGGCCTGACGGAGCGGGGCGCGCCGGGGCTAGGCCTCCGGGCGGAGCATGGGCGGGTTGAGGAGGGTGGCACCGCCGGCGCGGAAGAGCTGGGCGGGGCGGCCGCCCTGCCGGGTCGTCGTCCCGCCGGTGGGGACCAGGAAGCCGGGGGTGCCGGTCACCTTGCGGTGGAAGTTCCGCGGGTCCAGGGCGACGCCCCAGACGGCCTCGTAGACCCGGCGCAGCTCTCCGACGGTGAACTCCTGGGGGCAGAAGGCGGTGGCGAGGGACGAGTACTCGATCTTCGAGCGGGCGCGCTCCACCCCGTCGGCGAGGATGCGGGCGTGGTCGAAGGCCAGCGGGGCCGCCTGCTCGCCCTCCCGGGCGTGGCCGTCCTGGTTCAGCAGGTCCTCGACCGGGGCCCAGCGCACACTGTGCGCGTCGCCGCCGGCGCGGGGCGCGGGCAGATCCGGGGCGAGCGCGAGGTGCGCGACGCTGACGACCCGCATCCGGGGGTCGCGCTTGGGGTCGCCGTAGGTGGCGAGCTGTTCGAGGTGGGCCGCCTGGGCCGTGGCGGGGCAGGCGGGGTCGTGCAGGACGCGCAGCCCGGTCTCCTCCGCCAGCTCGCGGGCCGCGGCGGTCGCCAGGTCCTCGTCGGGCCGGACGAATCCGCCGGGCAGCGCCCACCGGCCCTGGAAGGGGGGCTCGCCGCGGCGCACCGCCAGCGCGCACAGGGAGTGCCGCCGCACGGTGAGCACGACCAGGTCGACGGTGACGGCGAAGGGCGGGAAGGCCGACGGGTCGTAGGGCATGACGCGATCATAGTCGTCTGCTTGACGATAAACAGGTTCTTGTCCCTCGTGGACCACGGTCGGATCCGCCGTGCCGCGTGAGGCTCCGCGGGGGTCCCCGAGGGGAACGGTGCGCACGGCTCACACTCCCAGTTGCAGTCCGTCGGCGGCTTCCTCCACCATGCCCAGGCCCAGCCGGCCGACACGTACGGCGAAGGGCTGTTCGGCGACCCGCAGCCCCGTGAACCGCAGCGCGCCCAGCGGCGCCGAACCGGGCGGACGGACCGTCACACCGCCCGCCGGCACGTCGGGCCGTACCCCGGCGAACGCCGTCAGCAGATGGACGGCGCCGGCCGCCGCCACGGCCGCCGGGCGGCAGGCCGCCGGGTGGGGCAGGGGGGCGCTTCCGGTGGTGCGCTGCTCGCCCGCGTACATCTCGGGCAGCCGGTGGGCGAAGGCCTCGGCGGCGTCCAGCACGCCGCGGGCGAGGGAGCCGGCCTCCTCGAAGCCGGCCGCGGCCAGCCCCGCTACGGCGACGGCCGTCTCGTGGACGCGTACGGCGCCGCCGCGGTGGCCGAAGGGGTTGTGTCCCCCTTCCCTGACGCCGAGGCTGCGCAGTCCCCAGCCGGAGTCGAGGGCGGGGCTGCCCAGCAGCCTGGCCAGTTGTTCGGTGCGGGCCCGGTCGAGCAGGCCGGGGGCGTACTCGCCCCCGCCGAGCAGCCCGGTGTCGAGGAGGTGGGCGGCGGCGCAGCCGAGGTGCGGGACGGGTTCGCCGTCCGGGGCCAGGGCGGCCACCGGGCGGCCGCCGCCGCGGTCGTCGGCCCAGAAGTCCTCGCGGAACCGGCGTCGCAGATCGGCCGCCCAGCCACGCCACTCCTCGGCCCCCGGGCGGCCGTGGGCGTCGAGGAGGTCGGCGCCCAGCAGGGCGGCCCGGTGGGCGTGGGCCTGCACCTCGCAGCGGTACGGGCCGCCGGGCGCCGGGTCCGCCAGGTAGCCGCGGTCGCCGGCGGCCGTGCGCAGCCAGGCCAGGCAGCGTTCGGCCGCCGGGATCAGCGGCTCGGTCTCCTGGGCGGACAGGCCCCAGCGCCTGGCCTCCGCGAGGACGGTGGGAAACAGCAGCGTCGCCTCGATCCCCGTGCAGCCCGGCGGGAGGTGGGCCCCGGCGTGCCGCAGCGCGCCGGGGATGCGGCCCCGGTCCGGCCCGGGGCCGGGGAGCTGGGCGCGGGCGAGGGTGCGCAGCGTCCCGGCGGCCAGCCGGACGCCGAGCGGGAGGGTCATCCGGGCGGCCCAGAGGGCCTCGGCGGGGGCGAGTCCGCCGCAGCGCCAGGGGACGCCGGCGGCGACGTGCACATCCCCGGGGATCTTGGGGTCGCGGACGAGCAGGGACCTCAGGTCGTCGAGGCTGCCGGCCAGCAGGGCGGCGGCCCGTGGGTCGTCGCCGTCCGCCTGGGCGTCGCCCCAGGGCGCCGGGGCACGCGTCCGGACGCGGGGGCCTTCGGGCGGGCGCGGCCTGCCGGGGATCTCGGGGCGGACGCGCAGCTCGACGCCGCGGGTGCCGCCCGGCGGCAGCCGTATCTCCCAGCAGAGCAGACCGGCCGAGGCCAGCGCGTCGTCCGGCGGCGGGTCCGCGGTCACCACGGAGTGCAGCCCGGGCGCCGTCCACCGGAGGCCCGAACCGTGGACGGCGGCGGGCAGTTCGGGCGCCGCGGTGCCGTGGGCGATCAGGCCGAGGTCCGCGAGGTCGGTGCCGAGCGACACCTCGACCCGGAGCCGGGCCTCGCGGGTCGACGCGCTGCGCAGCGTCATCCGCTCCACGCCCTCGGCGTCCCGGACCCGCTCCACCGTGACGGCGGGGTCCGGCCCCTCGTCCGCCGCGGTGCGGAGCGTGGCGACGAACCGCGCCCGGCCGGCGTCGACCAGCCGGCCCTGGAGGGGCACCGGCTCGGCCCCGTCCACCCGGAGCACACAACGTGCCAGCAGGCGGCGGCCGTTGAGGTAGAAGCCGTCCAGACCGTGGCCGGTGAGCTGCCCGTGCTCCTGGGAGATCGCCAGGGCGGGCAGGGCGACGCACATCAGCGCCGTGTGGACCGGGCGTGGGCCGTGGGGGCGGGCCTCGCCGGGGCGCCGGGGAAC